>NZ_BAAAZP010000057.1:0-54377 GCF_039536965.1 Nonomuraea antimicrobica
TGGCCACCAGCGGTGACCTCAACCCGGCCACCTGCGGCTACTTTTGCACGGCCACGGACATGCTGGAGGGAACACCTGACGTCACGGCCAGCCGGCGGCTCAATATGTCGCCTCGAACGTTCAGCAGGCGCGTGGCCGAACTGCTCGAATATCTGGGGGTTCAGACACGTTTTCAGGGAGGTGTGGAGGCGGTGTTGCGGGGTTGGGCGCCGGCGCAGCACGGACGCCCGAGGGGGCGGCAGCCGTTCACAGACAGCTCGGGGAACGTGGTCCGGTCGGCGGGGCGTCTCACCACCGTGCTGCTCGACCCACCGAGACCGATTCCGGTGTCCTCCAGGAGGGTCCGGACCGCAGCAGAGGAAGGGCGGCCGGCTGTTCGCGGACGAACTCGGTGACGACCTGACCCAGCTGCCCCACGCCTTCTTCGGCCACAGCATGGGAGCCTGCATCGCCTACGAGCTCGCCTTGGAGATCCGGCCCCGCGGCCTCCCAGAACCGGCCAGGCTCATCGTCTCCGCGCACCGGGCGCCCCACTGGCCCACCCTTGGTCCCACGCACCACGATCTGCCCAAAGAGGAGTTTCTGGCCAGGCAGAAAGAGTACGGAGGGACACCGGAGGAGGTGTTCTCGGCGTCGGATCTGCTGGACCTTGTGGTGCCGCTGCTCCAGAAGGATTTCGCCCTGTTCGAGCGGTACCGGTGGACGGCGGGCGATCCGCTGGGCTGCCCGGTGACCGTCATGGGTGCGCTGGACGACACGGCGTCAGGGGCAACCGGACATTGTCGGAATCCGGCTGCAGTTCGGTGATCTCCACGGTGCTGTCCTCGAGACGCCGGACCCGCCGTACGCCCAGCAGGGCCGCTCCGTCCAGCACCGAGCCCACCGGTAACGGAAACAGGTTGACCAGGGCCTCCTGGATCAGCTCGCTCACTTGGACGAGGGGGTGCGCCCGGCGGGCACCTGGCGACAGCTGATCGCGGAACACGCCCTCGTGAGCGCAACCCACGAACGTGCGCCGCGACAAAGTGAGGTGGAGCCCGCTTCACCTGGGTGGTTTGACATGATGATCTCGCTCGGTCCACCATCTTCTACCGGCCTGCCAGGACAAGATGGTGACCGAGCGACACACCCGCGGGCGATCCCTGCCAAATCGCAGAGGATGTGTATGGAGTTCCAGGTGCTGGGCCAAGTGGGAGCGACTGTGGGCCATCACCAGGTTGAGATGGGCACACCGAGACAGCGCTGCGTCCTGGCGGTGCTGCTGATCGAGAAGGGCTCGGTCGTCCCGACCGAAAAGCTGATCGAGCGCGTATGGGCACATTCCCCGCCGCGCGAGGCCCGCAGCACCCTGTACAGCTATGTGACCCGTATCCGCGCCGCCATCCAGTCGCGGGGCACTGAGACGGATGGCGCCGAGCTTGTCCGCCACGCGGGAGGCTATGCCCTCCATGTCGCGCCAGAACGAGTCGATCTGCACCGCTTTCGCCAGTTGGTCAAGAAGGGACGCGCCGCCGATGACGAGCGCGGCAGCACGCTGCTACGGAGGGCTCTTGCCCTTTGGCAGACGGACGCGCTCACAGGAGTGTCGGGGATGTGGGCCGAGCGGACACGCGTACAGCTGGACGACGAGCGGATCATGGCGTACCTGCTGTACCAGGACATGCAGCTCAACCTCGGACGGCATGAGGAGCTGCTGCCGGGGCTGCGCGATCTCGTCGCGTCTCACCCCTTCGACGAGAGACTGGCGGCCAGGCTCATGACGGTGCTGGACCGGTGCGGGCGGCAGGCGGAGGCCCTGCGTCTGTACGAGCAGGTCCGCTCCCAGCTCGCCGAGCAACTCGGCGTCGATCCCAGTCCGGAGCTGCGGGAACGGCATCTCGAGCTGTTGTCCTCGGCCTCCACGCCCGCCGCTCTCACACCCCCTGTGCCCCGTGAGCTGCCGCTGCCGCCTACGGGATTCGAGGCCAGGGCTCGCGAACTCGCCGAGCTGAGCCGCATGAACGAGCAGGGCGAGGACGTGATCCTCGCCCTGGTCGGCACCGGCGGCATCGGAAAGACCTACTTGGCCCTGTACTGGGCCCACCAGCACCTGGACCGGTTTCCCGACGGGCAGTTGTACGCCAACCTGCGCGGCTTCAGCCCGACGGGCGAACACCTGTCATCGTCGACCGTGTTGCGGAACTTCCTCGAATCCCTCGGCGTCGAGCCCTCGGCGATGCCTTCCGACGGCGACGCCCAGTCCGCCCTCTACCGCTCGCTCGTCGCGGGGCGGCGCATGCTCGTCGTCCTGGACGACGTCCGTGACGCGGCCGACGTGATACCGCTGCTGCCCGGCAGCCCCGCGTGCACGGTTCTGGTCACCAGCCGCAACAAGCTCACCGGCCTGGCGGTCACTCATGGGGCCCGCACCCTGACCTTGGACGTGTTCACGCCCGACGAAGCACACGGGATGCTCACCCGCAGGATCGGCACCATGCGCGCCGCCGCTGAGGCGGAGACCCTGATGGCCCTGCTGGAGCACTGCGGGGGCCTGCCGCTCGCCATCGGCATCCTGGCCTCCCGGGCCACGGCGCACCCGGAGTTCCCGCTGGCGTTCTTGGCGGAGGAACTGGAAGGGGAATCCAGCCGGCTCGACGCCCTGGACGTCGGCGACTCCAGCACGGACGTACGCGCCGTCTTCGCCTCCTCATACCGCGCCCTGCCCTCCGGCGCGGCGCGCAGCTTCGGGCTCCTGGGCCTGGCACCTAGCTCGAGCATCAGCCTTTCGGCGGCCGCCGCCCTCCTGGCTCTGCCGATCCCGCGCGCCCGCACCGTGCTCCGCACTCTGGAAGCGGCCCACCTGGTTCAGCAGCACGTGCCTCTGCGGTACCGCATGCACGACCTCGTCCGCCTCTACGCGATGGAAGTCGCCGAATGTCACCTGCCGGCGGACACGCACGAGGCGGCCATGCGCCGCCTGATCAGCTTCTACCTGCGCAGCGCGCACACCGCCGACCGCATGCTGTATCCCAACCGCCTGGACATCGAGCTGACGCCTCCTTCGAACGACGGCGCCTCTCTCCCCCCGATAGCGAACACGGCGGAGGCGCTGGCCTGGTTCGATGCCGAATACTCCTGTCTGCTTGCCGCGCACCGGTTCTCCGCGGCCCGCGGCTGGGACACCGCGACCTCGCAGTTGGCATGGACGCTGGACACGTACTGCTGGCGCCGGTGTCACCAAGCGGATCGCGTCGAGATCTGGAAGACCGGGTTCGAGGCTGCGGAACGGCTGGCTGACCCGGTGCACCGCGCCATGGCCCGATGGCGCCTGGGGTTCGCCCGCGGGCACGCCGGAGAGCGAGACGGGGTTATTGATCTGCTGAACGAAGCGTTGGCCCTGTTCACTGAGGCCGGAGACGCCGTGTCGCAGGCCCAGGTTCACCAGTCGCTCGGCTGGGCCCTGTCGCAGCGGGACGAGCACGAACTGTCGCTGCACCACGCCGAGCGCGCCCTGTTCATGTACCAGGCCCTCGGCAACTCGGTCTGGGAGGCCAATGCCCTCAACAGCGTGGCCTGGTGCCTGGCCCAGCTCCACCAGCACGACAAGGCCCTGCTCCACGGCGAGCGGGCCCTCGAACTATTCCGCAAGAGTGACGACCGCGACGGTGAGGCCGCCACCTTGGACAGCATCGGCTACATCGTCCACCACATGGGACGGTACAGGGAAGCCATCGGCTACTACCGCTCGGCCGTACGGCTGCGCAACGTGATCGGCAACGCCGCCCAGGAGCCCGACACCCTGGTCAGGATCGGAGACTCCCATGCGGCCCTGGGGGAGAGCGCCCAAGCCCGGGCCGCGTGGGAGCGTGCGGCCCTCCTCTACCGCGGACAGCACCGCGTCAGGCAGGCCGAGAAGGTCCAGGCCATGCTCGACGCCTCGCCCCGGTGATGCTCTGCGGGCTGCCCTGAGCACGGCGCCGACGGTGTCGATCCATAAGGACGGGCTCAGCCGGCGCGACTCCCGGGCGCGGAGGTCTTTCGCGAAGATCTGTTCGCGAATGGGTGTTGGCGAGTTCACGACAAGTATGCGACTTCACGCGGCACGTTTAACTGCTGTATCTTTCCAAGACGTGACGACGAGCAGTTGTTGCCGTAGTCATCCTACCCGGTGTTCGTGGATCTGCCGGAAGCCGTATTCCGCCAGACGTAATCAGCAAGAAAGAAAACATGCCTGCCGATATCCCGTTCACGTATTACCGACCTTCTACGATCAGGAGCGCCGACCCGCCATCGTTCAGTGGCGCAACGCAGGTGTTGATGAGGAGGGCCTGTATCGGCTCGATTATAAGTAGGAGCCGTCGGAATGGGTGAGAGGGGCGTCGCCGGGTAAGCAGGCGCGGGTAACTGCCAGGAATGCCGGCGCGAGCACGACGGTGGTGACGAGTCGGTGCCGGCCGATCCAACCGCGGACCTGGCAAGGAAGAACCCGATCTCCTCGGGGCGCGTGGCGCTGCGGCGGATGAGCAGCGTGTGGGCATCCTCCGGCGCGGGGTCCTGGCCGCTGACGGCCACCGCGACCGCGCTCCGGTCATACAAAGGCAGACCCTTGCTCCCGGCTGCCGCAAAGACGACATTCCCCCGAATTCCTCTCGGCTGAACCGGGGGATACGTCAAGGCGCCGCATGACGCACTGCCAAACGGTCAGCAACCTGCACGGCCAGAGGAGCGCCGGCCGGCCCCGTCCCCGGCAGATCTCGCATCCAACTCGATGTGATCGTGCTTGTGCCTGTGGCGGATCACGGAAGTGGCCAGACTCAGAGCGCGAAGGCCATTGACGGCTCTGCACACGATCCGCCCGGGATGGGTGGTGCCGGGTGGGAGAAGACCGTCCCCTTCTTTCGTCGCACGACTCACAAGCGCCGTGTGAAACAACAGTCGGCGCTGACGCCACGAATGCGCAACCGAGCTACCCAGGTGAGGAGTGGGGCTTTGGCCGATGCGTTCTTCAACGTCTTGGGTCCGGTACAGGTGTGCCGGACCGATGGTCGACAGGTTCATCTGACCGGCAAGCAGCGTGCCGTGCTCGCCACCCTGCTGGTCAACGCCAACACGCTGGTCACCAAGGAACGGTTGATCGATGCGTTGTGGGAAGATCCTCCACCGTCGGCCATCCCTAACCTCGTGACCTACATCGCCGGGCTCCGCAAGGCGTTGCCGTCCGGCACGCGGCTGGTCACCAAGGAAACGGGATATCTCTTCGAGGCAGATGCCGAGGAAGTGGATCTTCTGCGGTTCGAGCAGGTGATACGGCTGGCACGGAGCAAGGCGGAGGAAGGTGATCTCCACGCGGCCGTTCGCCGGTACGAAGAGGCGCTGTCGATGTGGCGGGGCAAACCCGCCGAAGGCACCAGCCTCGCCGGCCCCATGGCCGCCCGCCTGGCCGAGCTGGAGCATCGGCTGGCCGTGACGCGACTGGCCTGGGCCGAAGTGAAGCTCGCCCTCGGCCAGCCCGCGGACGTCATCGAGAACCTCCGCCTCTTCATCGCCGAACAGCCGCTGCATGAGCGAGCCTGGCACTCGCTCATGCTCGCCCATTCACAAGCGGGACAGCGGGACAGAGCGCTCGAAGTCTTCCAGCACGCCCGCGCCGTACTTGTGGACGAGCTGGGCATCGAACCCGGCGAGGAACTCCAACAGCTCCAGGCGGTCATCCTCGCCGGGCCCACCCGATCGAGTGGGCACACAGCCGAGACGCCGATCTGGCAGTTCCCGTCAGACGTCAAATATTTCAGTGGCCGGGATGCTGAGCTGGCCACGTTGGACCGACTTCTCCCATCCGCAGGCGAAGGGCCGCCGAGCACCGCCACGACCTGCGTGATCAGCGGTGCCGCTGGGATCGGAAAGACCTCTCTCGCCGTGCACTGGGCCCGCCGGGTGCGTGATCTCTTTCCCGACGGTCAGCTGTACGTGGACCTGCAGGGATTCAGCCCAGCTTCCACACCTATGACGGCGACGGAGGCGGTGCGCGAATTGCTGGGACTGCTCCAGCCGCCCCATCACCAGATCCCCTCCTCCTGCGCGGAGCAGATGAGGCTCTTTCGGACCCTGCTGACCGGTCGGCGGGTGCTCATCCTGCTGGACAACGCCCGCGAACCGGATCAAGTGCGTCCGCTGCTGCCCCCATCACCAGGAAGCCTGACCCTGGTGACCAGCCGCAACGTGCTCACCGGCCTGATCGTCGCCAACGGCGCCCATCTGGTGCGGCTGTCGCCACTGTCCGACTCACACTCCGGCGAACTGCTGGCGCGGCGCCTGGGCGAACACCGGATAGCGGCCGAACGCGACATGGTCAACGCCATCATCAAGACCTGCGCCGGACTGCCGCTCGCCCTGGGCATCGTCGCCGCACGAGCCATCGTCAACGACGGCCTTCCCCTCGCCGCGCTGGCCGAAGAACTCCAAACCGAGACCACCCGGCTGGACGCCTTGCAGACCGACGAGCTCAGCACCGACCTGCGTGAGGTGTTCGGCTCCTCCCATCGCGTGCTGACCCCACAGGCCGCCGGCACCTTCGCCCATCTGGGCCTGGCGCCAGGCCCGGACATCAGCCTGCCGGCCGCGGCCAGCCTCATCGGCCAAACGGTGCCTCAGACCCGCATGCTGCTGCGCGGCCTGGAGACCGCCCATCTGCTGCATCAGCACGCTCCCGGCCGCTATCGTACGCACGATCTCGTCCGCCTCTACGCCATCGAACGCGCGGGCCTCGACCTCGGCGCGGACGACCGCAGCGCCGCCGTGCGCCGCCTGGTGGACTTCTACCTGCACACCTCGTACGCCGCCGACCACCTGCTGTCCCCGCACCGCCGCGGCGCCATCGAACTGGACCCGCCCGCCTCCGGCTGCCTGCCCGCCGCCCTGGCCGACGCGGCGGCGGCCCAGGACTGGTTCCGGGCCGAACACCCCTGCCTGCTCGCCACCCAGCGGCTGGCCGCCGAACACGACCTGCACGCCGTCGTCTGGCAACTGGCCTGGACCATCGACACCTACCACCTGGCCCACAACCTGCTCCCGAGCTGCGTCGCGGCCTGGCGCCTGGCGTCCAGCACCGTCGAGCACCTGAACGATCCGGCCGTGCACGCCCTGGTCCACCGATCATTCGGCCGCGCCTGCGCCCGCGCCGGCCGGCACGCGGAGTCCCTGTCCCATTTCGACGACGCTCTGGCCCTGTACGAAGCCTCGGATGACATCGCGGGCCAGGCTCTGGTGCACCATACGCTCGCGGTAACTCAGGGGAACCGGGGCGAGCATGAGCAGACGCTGTTCCACCTGAAACATGCGCTGCAACTGTACAGGGACGTGGACGACGCCCTGGGGGAGGCGAACGTCCTCAATTCCCTGGGCTGGAGCCACGCGTTGCTGGGCGGCTTCGCAGAGGCCATGGGGTACTGCGAGCAGGCGTTGACCCTGCTCCGCCGCCACGGCGATCGTCTCGGCGAGTCGGCGGCGCTCGACAGCCTCGGCTACATCGCCCACCACACAGGGCGGCACGAACAAGCCCTCGACCGCTACCGCCACGCGCTGACGCTGCGGCGCGAATTCGGCCATGTCGGCTTGGAAGCCGACACCCTCACCCATCTCGGCGACACCTATCGTGCGCTCAGCCGGTACGCCGAAGCCGACCGAGCCTGGAGTCAGGCGCTCGCCATCTACCAAGACCAGCACAGCACCGTGAGCATGAGGCGCGTACAAGCCAGGCTCGAGGCCATGCGAGAAGCGTCGTGCGAGCGACCCGAATGAGTCGCACCCCGGGTCAGCTTGTGGGGCTCATAAATAGGGTGCGGCGTCTGTGTGGCATCCATATAGCGGATATATATCGCGTCTCGCTTGTATTTGCCCAGGCAGATTATTTGGCTCGCTTCGAGCCTGGCGTGGTTCGCAGCAGCCGCCTGGCTGGAGTGCCGGAAGGGGAGTGTCAGACAACAGACCCGTAGTATGCGATTCAAGTTTAGATGTTACCCGAGAGTCCTGTGAGACGGGAGTTCAAAGTTGTCCAGTGATGTCCTTGGCACTGCTTCTCGTCCGCGCCGTCAAGACGGAACGCGTGTCCGTCGCGTCGGCGGTCGAGTTGTACTTATTCTTGATTCCGGAGGGCTTGAGCTCAATCAGACCGCAGAATCAGTCTGGATGCTGTGCACGGGTTCTGCATCCGTGGCCGACATCATTTCTCAGATAGCCGAGGAATACGACGCCGATGAGGACGAGATCCGCGCGGACGTCGTAGAACTCTTGGAAGAGCTGGAAGGCCTCGGCGCCCTAGAGATAGCCGCGCCCGCGTAGTTGAGAGTGGCGCGTCATCGATGCATTCCAATAATAGCGGCTTCCTCGCAGTTCTGCTTGGCCCTGACGGTGCCGGCAAAACGACACTCACGGCGCAGATGAAATCGCTTGCACCTGAATGGCGATTCACTTCATTGCAGCCGGAGGACCTGTACCCGATCGAGCGTCTGGAATGTTACAACTGGGCGCTACGGACTCACCCGCGCGAATATGTGAAGCATATGGCGCCCATGGTGCGGGCATCTTTCTTCATGCATATCATCGCGCTCGAGTGGGAGTATCACATCCGTCCGGCTCTGGCCGAGGATCGTATCGTGTTCTGTGATTCATATTGGTATCGGGCCGCGGTCAAGGAATTCATCCACAACCCGACCGCCGCCTCGATGCTGGATGGGATCACAGACATGCTTCCGGAGCCGGATCTGGTCGTCTGGCTCGATGTTCCGCTGGAAGAAGCGTGGCGGCGCAACGGTACGCCCACCGTTTTCGAGGTGGCCGGTGACGAGCCGACCTACCCCGCATTTGCGGACTTCCAGCAGAAGGTCTTGGACGATCTGCACGATCAAGTCAAAGGCATCCCGCAAATGGTATTGGACGGGAGGACGGCCGTTGCGGAACTCGCGCGATCCGCGGTCGACCGCGTCCGCATGGTTGCGGGAAACCAGGGCGCTGACCTGGCGGACAGCCTGAGAATGAGGCGGTAGTGCCTCCCCGCCTCGCTCGGGTCTACCCCCCGCCGCGCCCGACACCTGTGCCTCCCCCCATCTTCACGGTGCGCACCGTCGCGCTGCCGACGGTCGTGACACTTGGGGCGATCGTGTTCTGGGTGGCAGGGGTGCCTGATGTGGCCACCGTGTTGGCCGCTGTGGCGACCGTCTGGGCCATGCAATTGATCGCGCCCGCCATCCGGCGGCGGAGTCTGTCCATGGAAGGCTGGGCGTCGGAGATCTTCTTCGCCGCGCCGTTCGTCTTGTTCTTCCTGCCCTATGTGGCATGGGCCGTGCTCGCCCGCCCGCCGTTGGCTTGGGATTGGACCGGTGCCGTCCTCGCCCTCGTTGCTGCAGGGTCCGTGTACGCCAGCAACTGGCGACAGCTTCGCCTCGGCTTCGACCGGGAGTTGCTCGAGATCATGCCGCCGCTGCACTTCACCACGGCGGCCCTGCGCAGCTACCAGTTGCTGGCCGCGGCGGTCGGGCAGGAATTGTTCTACCGCGGGGTGGTCTTCGAGTTCCTCAGGCCGACCATCGGGTGGGGAGTAGTTGTCGTCTCGACCGTTCTGTTCGTCGTGGAACACCTGGGCAACCGCTGGGCCGGTGCTGTGCTCGACATCGCCTACGTCGTCCGGATCACCATACTCTCCACGATTCTGGCCACGATCATGTTCATGACAGGGTCATTGTGGGCGGCCCTGGTCGGACACGTGATCTACAACCTCTTTCCTGCGGCACAGGTCGCCTGGCGCTATCGCGTCAACCCCTACCGCAGCAGCGGGACATGACGCGGGGGTTGCGCAGCTCAGGCGGAGAAGTCGACCCCGAGGATCTCGGTCGCCGTCTGCTTCGGCCGCGAACCGACCAGGTCTGCCGTCAGGATGAGCAGGTAGGACACAGCCGACCAGTCCCCGTCCGAGCCGGCTCCGGCCGCTTCGAGGGCGTTCGCCCAGGTTAGGAGGATAAATGTAGCCAGTTCGTCCTCGCCGACCACCCACTCGCGGCCGGTGAAGCGATCACGCCATTGGACGTCGGCACCGTTGTCGAACTGTGGATAAACGACCTTGCGGTCGCAGCATCCGTACAGATGGACAGCCGACTCCGCAGCGGCACCGATGAGTGAGCGCAGCACCGGCCGGTCCTTCAACTCGACGAGCGGTGCGACGAGACCATCGGTCCCATACACGGCATGGCACAGGCCGGCGATTGCGGTCTCGTCCGAGCAGCCCCAGCTGCGAAGGAGTTGCTCGGTCCCGACCAAGTGGTCCAGCAAGGAGCGATGATGGAGCTTGATCTCCGCGGTGCCCCGGTCCTTCAAGAACTGTACAACCGCGCTTCTATCGACAACGGTCATGATGAATCGACCCCTCAGATCGCCTGCAAGATGATTTCGTCACCGAATTGGAGACACCGCTGGGTCAGGAATGACACGTCTCCCGGGAGCGTCCCGCCAAGCGCTTCGCATTCAAGGAAACGTTCAGCGAGAGAAGCGTCGCCCGTCAGCAGCCTCTTGAGCTTCTTCCACCGCCACTTGTCGACCCGGGTATTGGTCTCGCCGTGAGCGGCGAGGTACATGTCGACTGCGGCCTCCACTCGTTGCCGGGCGACGAAGTACGCCGAGATGACGTCGCCCTCCTCCAGGAGTCCTTGGGCGTCATCGAACAGGCCGTCGGCCCGGTTTTGGTGGAAACGCATCAGGTACTGGCGGAACTTCGTGAAGTCCACGCTGCTCTGGATCTCGCCGAACCGTTCGGCGTTCGCCAGCGGCACGCCGATGCTCAACCGGTGCACGAACTCCCGAAAGTTGTCGCTCCACGCCGTGGGGTAATCGGTTTCGCCATTGAAAGCCGTGAGGAAGGCATTAAGCGTGACCAGGAGCTCAACAGGGACCACGGTAAGGTCGATTTTGGTCCGGCCCGGCGTGAGGGTCATGTACATCGCCGGCATGCCTGGGCCTGTCACCTGCGGCACGCCGCTCGTGCGACGCGGATCCGAGGTGATGAGGTAGAGGTCGAGGTCAGAGCGCGAATTGGCGAACCCCTCAACCCACGAACCGCTCCAAAAGAACGTCTCATCGCCGTCGAGGTGCACATCCTCGACCAGTTCGGCGACGCTACTGCCGCAGCGCTCCTTCAGGAGGCCGTCGAGAAGGCCGGGAGTCGCTCGTTCCGCGTTCATTATGCATCCTCGTTCTTACAGAAGGTCGCCGACCACCAAAACTCATGGCAATGATCCTGAGCCGAGTAACAAGGTCGTTGTTGCCCGCGGGTCAGCAGTACGGACAGCAGTGTCGCAGTTGTGACAAATGGTAGTCAAGATGTCTTCCGAGATTATCGAAACTGAGACAACGAGGAAGTAGGACTAAGATAGCGGACATAACAGCATGTTTTGCGCAGGGGCGGCGTAGCGCAATTTTGTTGTGCCTTCTTTTGAAGGAGCGTCCGTCCCTCCATCACGTGAGGTTGCATCTTTTGTCAGCATAAACCTGGTCATTCTGATCACATGCATATATGGTTCCAGCCAAGTGTGCCGCACCGGCTGGAATGCCTATTTCGCAGCGGTTCAGAGAAGGATCGTGAGCCATAGATGAGAGGAACTGGCGCGTGTCGGATTCAAGTCTCGACCCCCGTTGGCAGCTCGCCCTGGGTGGCAAGACCTTCATCGTCACCGGCGGCGGGTCCGGCATTGGGCTATGCACGGTCGAGCACCTACTCGCAGCGGGTTCCTCGGTCGTGGCAGTGGACATCAACACCGACTCGGTCAAGAGTCTCGACGGAGACGTCGCGGTGGTGTGCGGTGACGTGTCGCTGCCGGACGTTGCCGACGAGGCCCTCGAACTCGCACTGGTCGGCGGGCAGCTCGACGGCGTGGTGTTCGCGGCCGGCACTTCCTCGACCGGTTCGATGACCGATCTCAGCTTGGATGCCTTCGGCCAGGACCTGGCCCGCAACCTGAGTGTGCACCTGCCGCTTTCGCAGGCCGTTCTGCGGCACCGGGCCGCGCACCAAACCGGCACCCAATGCTCGCTGGTGTACGTGGCGTCCAAGCATGCGGTGGCTCCCAACTCGGGCTTCGGCGGCTATCCGATAGCCAAGGGTGCGGTGCTCCAACTGGCCCGTCTCTTCGCGCTCGAAGGTGCCCGGCTAGGCGTTCGGGCGAACACCATCAATCCCGGTGCGGTCTTCGACGGCTCGAAGTTCTGGGAGGAGGCCCTGTCCGCGGAGAAGGCTCAGTCACACGGTGTCAGTGTCGATGAACTTCCCGACTTCTACGCGAAGCGCACACTCCTGGGCGTGCGAGTGTCCCCGACGGACGTCGCCAACGCGATCATGTTCCTGTTGTCCCCGCTCAGCCGAGCCACCACTGGCGCGATCATCGGCGTCGACGGAGGGCTCCCAGTCAGTTTCGCGCGGTAGGTGATCTCTGGTGCGGGCCTCAGGGGGCACTGCGCGGGCACTCGGACCTGAACGGACGAGCAACCAGGAAGGGAGCACACTCCAGATGACCGCGACCAATGCGATGACCGATCTCCGCACCACGGCGAACCTGGAGCACTACCAGATGCTGGTGGATGGCGTCTGGCGCGACGCCTCCGAAAAGGCGACATTCGATTCCATCAACCCAGCCACTTCTCAGCCCTGGGCTCGCGTACCCGTCGCGAGCGAGCAGGACATCGACGACGCCGTCCAGGCCGCACGCCGGGCCTTCGAGACCGGCGCATGGGCCGCATCGAGCCCGCTTCAACGAGCCACTCTGCTGCGCAAGCTCGGAGACCTCATCAGCGATAACGCCGACGAGCTTGCCCGAGTTCAGGTGCTCGAGAACGGAAGACTTATCCGCGAGGTCGGCGGAAGAGCGAGGGCGCTGGCGAACTACGCCTACTTCTTCGCCGGCGTCGCCGAGAGCCCCACCGGGGAGACGCTCGCCGGCAGCGTGCCCAACATGCAGGTCTTCACGGTCCGCGAACCCATTGGCGTGGTCGCCGCCATCACTCCCTGGAACAGCCCGCTAACGCTCCTGCTCTGGAAGTTGTGCCCGGCGCTCGCCGCCGGCAACACCGTGGTGGTCAAGCCGTCCGAGATCACCCCCGTCTCGACGCTCGTCCTGGCCAGGCTGCTCAGCGAGGCCGGGTTCCCGGACGGCGTCGTCAACGTGGTCACCGGAGCCGGCTCTGCCGGGGCGACCCTGGCCGCACACCCAGGTGTGGACAAGATCGCCTTTACGGGTTCCACAGCGGTCGGAAAGAAGATCGCCAGAACCGCGGCAGACCGCCTCGCCCGTGTCTCGCTCGAGCTCGGGGGCAAGTCGCCTAACATCGTGTTTCCCGATGCCGACCTGGCCAACGCGGTGAACGGCGTCGTCGGAGGCATCTTCACGGCCACTGGGCAGACGTGCATGGCCGGATCCCGGGTTCTGGTGCATACCGACATCTACGACAAGTTCTGTGACGCGTTGATAGCGAGGACGGAGCGTATCAAGATTGGCGACCCTATGGATCCCGACACTGAGATGGGCACCATGGCTTGCCGCGCTCAGTACGACAAGGTTCTGCACTACATCGAAGTGGCCAAGGAAGACGGGGCGCGACTCGCTACCGGCGGCGACCGCCCTGAGGCCCCAGAGCTCGTCGGCGGCCTCTACATCCGCCCGACAGTCTTCACAGACGTCGACAACCACATGCGCATCGCCCGCGAGGAGGTCTTCGGTCCGGTCGCAGTCGCCATCCGCTTCTCCGACGAGGACGACGCCGTCGCCATCGCCAACGACACCCGCTTCGGCCTGGCGGCCGGTGTCTGGACCAATGACCTCGCAAGGGCGCATCGGATGGTCCGACGCCTGCGTGCCGGAACCGTGTGGGTCAACAACTACCGTAGGACCAACCACGTCGCGCCCTTCGGCGGATTCAAGGAGAGCGGCATCGGCCGCGAGAACGGCTTCCACGCGATCGAGGAGTACACCGAGGTGAAGACGGTCTGGATCGACACCGGCAACCAGATCACCGATCCGTTCAGCAGACCCTGACTTCGGCTCATCGACTCTGTCGTGCTGGCCACCCAAGCGGTTTGCGCGTGAGCCACCTCGTCACCGTGTCACGAGGCACGGCCTCACCACCGCCTCCCCGCTCGGCACCGCACCGTCGATCTCGAATGCCGCGGGAGTGCCGTTCCGGCACCAGCATTCCTTCAACGGCGAGTCCAGCCAGATCACCAGGTCAACCTCTGGCAGCAGTAGGAGCCACTCACTACGACGCCACCGGCGTCCAGATACCGGCGCCGACAAGCACAACACGTACAGCAAGAGTGATTGCGTCGACACGTTTTGGGGTTAACAGTGTGCGGAATTGCAGGGGTCGTCAGATGGGGGCAGGACACATCTGATATCCAAACGGTCGAACGCCTCTTATCTGCTTTCGAGCACCGCGGGCCCGATGGACGAGGAATCGTTTCGCGCGGGCCCGGTGCCATCGGTGCCGTTCGTTTGTCGCTCGTGGATGTCGCCGGATCGGACCAGCCGATCTCCTGTCGAGTCAGCGATGTGCATCTCGTGTTCAATGGCGAGATCTATAATCACGCACAACTCCGGAGAGATCTCGAGAGTTTCGGGCACCGTTTCCTGACCGATGGGGACGGGGAGGTGATTTTGGCGTCGTACCTGCACGATGCCGAACACTTCACCGAGCAACTGGACGGGATGTTCGCCTTCGCGATCTGGGATGCACGCCGTGAAACCCTGATAGTCGGCCGCGATCGCATGGGAATCAAGCCCCTTTATGTGTACGCATCTCAAGATCGACTCGTCTTCTCCTCGGAGTTGCGGTCGCTCGTGACAGATCGCCACGTTCCGGTCGATGTGAACCGGGACGCCGTCGCGGACTACTTCACCGTCCGGTTCTCACCGCCGACCTATAGCCCATTGAGCCACGTGCGCAAGATCCAGCCGGGGACAACGGTTGCCTTCGACGGCCGACGCCCATCAGGTCTTGTTCGCGCGTCCCATGAACTCGAATTCCCCACCTTCTCCGGAGAGAAGGAGTCTCGGGAATCGCTGGACCGAGAGCTGCGAGAATCAGTCTTGACAACGCTCGCACCGGACGCGCTGCCCGCGGCGTTCCTCAGTGGCGGGCTCGACTCGGCGACCGTTTCCGCCCTGGCAGCGCAACAGACGGGCGGGATCGCCGCATTCAGCGTCGGGTACGCCGAAAACACCTGGCAGGACGAGACCCGTTACGCCATAGAGATCGCCCGGCATGTCGGTGCCCGGCACGACATCACGCATCTCACGGAGTCGAACGTACAGGAGACTTTCCTGGCGACGCTCCAATCCCTGGACGAACCCATCTACACCCCTGTGTGTCTCAGCACCTACGCCGTCAGCAAAATGGCAGCACGAGATCACAAGGCAGTGCTGGCAGGGGACGGTTCTGACGAGCTTCTGTTGGGCTACGCGCACATGCACGAGGCGCACCAGGCATCGCTTCGAGGCGAGCCCTGGCGCGATGAGTACTGGAACGCACTCGGGTGGTGGACCGACGACGATCGCCGACGTGTCCTGGACGACGACATGCTCAAGCGATGCGCCCCGGACATCTCCCAAGAGCGATTTGGATTCACAAAGCTCGCCGCTGGTGGGGTCGACGCGGCAGAGGCGATCCGCTGGTTCGAAGTCACGGCCAAGCTGCCTGAATACCACCTGCCGCGTGTCGATCGACTGTCCATGGCCCACGGACTCGAAGTACGTGTCCCATTCCTCCGCAACAACGTGGTGGATTGGGCACTTGCGCAGCCGGCTCGAGCGCTGATGATGGGGCGCCCGAAGGAGGTGCTCCGGTCCGTGGCACGAGGGCTCGTCCCAACGAGCATCGTCGATCGTCCGAAGCAGAAGTTCTCCGCTCCCGCGCGGGCTTGGCTCGCCGGACCATTGCGCGACATGACGCTCGACCTGCTCCGCGACGGTGTCGGCGCTGAGGAACTCGGGTTGGAGACCACCGGGCTCGCACTACTCGCCAACGACTTTCACCGTGACCCGGCGGCGAACACCAGGAGCGTTTGGGGAATCGTGGTACTCCTTGCGTGGTACCGATCGCTTCGTGACCATACCCTCCAGGTCCGCAGCGCAGACGCATCCTGAAGGTTGGCCGGAGCTTAGCTTGACGTTTAACCTTTCCTGTTCTGGTGCTCGGTGAGCGTTTCGGCGCACCGGCAGGTAGGGGCAGGCGCGGGCGGAGGTGGCGAAACCCTCGCCGGACGCGAGCAGGGGTCAGTCGTTCGAGTGGAGCAGGACGTTCCCGCGGGCGGCGCAGGTCAGGTGCAAGCGTCCGGGCGAGCCGAAGCTGGGCGTAGGCGATGATGATCAGCCAGGTCCAGCGGTCGGCGGACTGTGGGTCGGCGCTCGGCCCCGCTGACCGGCATGCTCAAGGAGGCCGGCTGCCTGAAAGCCGTCAGCTCGGTGGCGAGGACTCCAGCCTCAAGCCCGAGGTCCTGGCCGAACGCCTGATGCTGGAGATCTACGGGTACGGCACCAATACCGGGACCCGGGCCGCGGCCTCCAGTGGGCACGCCCACAGCGAGGACGACATCCGCTACGTCCGGTGGGGGTGAAGGAACGACCACCGTCGCCTCCGACGTCACCCACGTACGCGCCTGAACGACCGGCAAGAATCTCTGCCCATGACCTCACGGCTCGATGCACTCTTATCCGAGTGGTGCAGCGCGGATGATTAGATGATTCGCCAGGCGGAGTTTTTGAGGGAATAGCCCTTCATCCGCCGAAGCCTCCGTTCTCCGGGCCCCAGCGCCGTTCGAGCGTGCAAGGCGCGGCGATTGTCGACGAGGAGGAGGTCATCTGTGTCCAGTCGCACCTGCACTGCACGCGATTCGGGCTCGGTGACCACCTGGTGGAGCACGGAGAGTGCGTGGAGGTGGATCTCGTCGAGTTCAAATCGCTCTGTCAGCTTCGCCAGGATGTCGCCGCGGTAACGGACGTACCACTCGTCGCCGTCCGCGACAAGTATCGGCACCATCTGAATTCCGTGACCGAAGAGAGGGTCGCGGAGGTAGAACGGGTAGACCTGTTCTCCGAGGGCGGCCACTGCGTCGGCTCCACCGATCGCTCGTACCCGATTCGCCACGTCCGCCGCGCGCACGATGATGGACTCGCCGCCTGAGACGCTGTTCTGCACGCAAGCCAGTCCGAGGACATCGTGGGGCACCGAGAAGAAAGTGGAATCCGTGTGAAGAGGAAACTCAGCGCTGGTGCCCGACACGTCGGCCGAGTCAGGCGAACTCGGAGAGATATCGAAGAACAGAGTGTCGCCGTTTCCAAGAGCAGAGGGGATGGCGACGAGGCCGAGAAAGGCGACGAGTTCGGCATCCTCGCTACAAGGAACGTTCTTCACCAGAACGAAGCCGTTCTCGCGTAGGCTGCGCTGCACTTCCAGCCCAATGGACCGGAGCGACTCGGACTGTCCGGCCTGGGCCCGGAGGGCTTCTAATGACGGGCCATCCAGTGACCACCCCGCCACAACCGACGCCACTTCGCTCAGTTCACGCCGGTCGGCTTCACGGAGGCAGATCTCGTTCAAGATACTTCCCTCACGAGTGGACACTGAATGGACCGCCTGTTCATTCTTTAACACCATGCCTGTCGAACTTAGTCGATGATTACGGCACCCAGGAGGTCGATGTGCCGCACGACAGGCTTCACATAGCGCTTCTTCACTGCCATTCCCTTCTCTCGGCGATCTACGTCGAAATGATCGTAGGTGTATTCCCAACATTTCGTCAAGCACTCGTGTCCAGCTGACCGGATCGGCGACGTGGTCAAGAACTCATCTTTAGAACTCGTCGCGGGCGATAATATGGACGGCCGACATAAAATCACTACATGACAACTACATGGCGGCTCGCCCCTCCGCCGGCCACGACCCTGTAGCATTGTGCGGCCAGGAAATCGAAAGACGCTCCGCCCGAACCGCCACCGGATGGCGGACTTACCGAGGGCTCCTGTTGAACCGTTCCATCATTTGAGAACCAGCGCATCATAAGATTCCCGAACCGCTTCGGTTGCAAAGTCGCCCTTCTCGTTTACAATCTTGGAATCCGCCATGCCTCCCGGTGTCCACCGATGGAAGGGAAGCGCCCATGGGAGTCTTCAGTGAGTTCTCCGGCGACCAGAGAGCGCTGCTGACCCGCACGTTTATCGACCCTGCATTTCGAGAAGCCCTCCGCGATGATGTGTCATCAGCTCTGTGTGCCATCGGAATCGAACCGTCGAGCAAACTCGGCGTATCGATGCGCAAGGAGATCGAAGAGTTCTTCGCCCATGGAGGTGGATCGCGCAGCCTGGATGAACGAGCAACGGTGAGTCTCGATGTCGCCGCGGCGAATCCCACGACACAGGATGCCACCGCGTCACCACGCGTGGCTTTCGTGGTGATGCCGTGGGCAGAGACTCGTTGGGCGTCGATCGGCGTCTCGCTCCTGCAATCCGCCCTCACCGTGAGCAGCATCGCCAGCGACGTCATCTACGCCAACCTGGACTTCGCTGAAACCGTCGGGAACTCCATGTACAACCGCATCGGCACCTCCTCCCCGAAGGTGGCGTTGGTCGGCGAGTGGCTGTTTGCGGAGAGCTCGATCGATGCCACGGACAGCGGCGAGCGGTTCCTGAACGACGTCTTGCTCGACGAGCACGGAGAATTCGCCGACTTCTCCACGATCTTCCAGTTGGGTGAGATCAAGGCGTTGACGGCACCGTTCCTTGATGCCCTGGCCCGCCATGAGGTCTGGGAACGCTATGACCTCGTCGGTCTCACGTCGACCTTCCAGCAGAACGTCGCGGCCCTCGGGTTCGCTCGCCGGCTGAAGCAGCTCCATCCGAACATCACTGTCATCATGGGCGGCGGGAACTGCGAGGGGCCGATGGGGTCGGCGATCCTGCGGAACTTCCCTGCGATCGACTACGTGTTCCGGGGTGAGGCCGAGTGGTTGATCGGTCGGTTCGTGAGCGACTTCCGCGCTGCGGGGGCCCGCCCCGACTGGGTCGAATCGGACCCGTTCTGGAAAGCCCGGGCGGAGGTGCATCCCGGAGGCCGGGCTGTTGTCCTCGCCGGCACGGCCCCCAGCATGGATGACCTGCCGGTGCCGGAGTACCACGATTTCTACGCGCGGCTCCGGACCTCCCGCGCCGGCAGCAGCCTGCCCGTTGACACCGCCGTTCCTCTCGAGACCTCTCGGGGCTGCTGGTGGGGCGAGAAGAAGCACTGCACGTTCTGCGGCTTGAACGGCATGACGATGGCGTTCCGGAGCAAGTCGGCCACGAGAGCCTTTGATGAGCTACGGAGACTGGTCCACGACTACGGGCCGGGCCCGAAGCGCCGGACGAATGTCCTGGTCGTGGACAACATCCTCGACTACCGCTATTTCAAGGACCTCTTGCCGATGATTGCGAAGTCGGATCTGAAGGTGTCCCTGCACTACGAGGTGAAGGCCAACCTCCGCCTTGACCAGCTCATGCTGCTGCGGGACGCGGGCGTCTACCACCTGCAGCCCGGTATCGAGTCGATGAGCAACCGGCTCCTGGAGGCGATGCGTAAGGGGACCACCAGGCTACGGAACTTGCAAACGATGAAGTGGTGCACCGAACTGGGCATCGACGTGTCGTGGAACTATCTCCACGGCTTCCCGGGGGAAACCGATGACGACTACGCGGACCTGCCGCAACTGTTCAGCCTCGTCTCGCACATGTCGCCCCCGGAACACGTCGGCCCGGCACGCGCGGATCGCTTCAGCCCCTTCTACGAGTCGGGCAAGGACTTCGGGATCGTCGAGTTGACGCACGAGACTGCCTACGACCATGTATATGCCGACCTGCCCAGTGCTGAACGCCGCGAAATCGCCTATTTCTTCCGGATGCACTGCGATGAACCGCTCGCGTCAGAGCATGTGCTTGCCGCGCTGACGTCTGCCGCAGAGCGTTGGCGACATGACCACGCCGAGGCGCGGCTAGAAGCGTCCTGGATGGGTGACCACCTACGAGTCATCGATACCCGTCCTGCCCGTCCTCGCCCCGAGACCGAGTTCGACCTCGACGCGATGGCCAGCAGTGTCCTCATCGCGCTCGATCAACTCCGGTCAGCGCAGGCGATCGAGCGAGCCCTGCCCATCCCAGTCCCTTCCACCGAGATCACTGGCGCTCTCGAGCGACTGCTCGATGCCGGTCTCGTTGTACGCGACGACGACAGTTACCTTGCTCTGCCGATCCTCCACCGGCGGCGGCTGCCAAGTTCGAAATCCACTGCCCGCCTCCCCAGGGAACTCCCCATTCTGACCGGCACGACCTGAGAGCCAGCTATCACGGACAAAGCCGCATATGGCGACTTCCGCCCAGCCGACGACATTTGATGGCCGCCCTCATCGTAAGACTCGCTCGGGGAGACGGTGTATCCAGACGGATCGTTCCCGATCTATTCTGCCATTTCAACGCTGGTCAGCACTGCGGCAACGGGCCCTTCATCTCGGCCGGCACGCTTTGCCGGGTACCGGACAGCCTCCACGCTTTGAGGAAATCACAGTGACGGAAACCGCGTTTACCTACCCAAGCGACAGAAGGCCTGGACCCTTCGACCCACCGGACGTGTTCAGCAGGATTCGCGACCAGCATCCTCTCACCCCGATGACGTTCGCGGACGGGCACGAAGGTTGGCTCGCCTCCAGTCACCGCATTGTACGAAAGATTCTCGCGGATGATCGGTTCAGCAACCGGCGGGAGCTGATGCACCTGCCCATCGATCGGAACATCTCCAAGAAGCGGCAGCCATCTGAGCCTGGCATGTTCATTCGCATGGACCCTCCCGAGCACACGCGCTATCGCCGCCTCCTCATCGCTCAGTTCACAGTTCATCGGATCAAGCAACTCGAGCCGAAGATCACCGCGGTGATCCAGGACTGCTTGGACGCCATAGAACGATCTGGCCCACCCGTCGACCTGATCGAAGAGTTCGCAGTTCCCATCCCATCGGCCGTAATATGCGACCTGCTGGGAATACCGGAAAGCGACCGAGGCGACTTCCAGCAGGCGATGGGCGTCGCCGTCGACCTGAACACCAAACAGGACGACCTCATCGAGGCGTTCATCACGATGCAGAGCCTCTTTCCTCCTCTGATCGCCAGCAAGCGAGCACGGCCCACTGACGACTTCTACAGCGATTTGATCAACAACAGCAACCTCACCGACGAGGAGCTCACCAACATCGGCTTCATGCTGTTCGGAGCCGGATTCGAAACCACCGCCAACATGCTGGGGCTTGGCGCCTTCGCCCTCCTCGAGCATCCCGGCCAGGTTGCGGCGCTACGTCATGACCGCTCGCTGATCGACAGCACGGTCGAGGAACTGCTCCGCTACCTCACCATCATTCACATCGGCCCGATGCGGGCGGCCCTGGAGGATGTGGACATTGAAGGGGTCACCATCAGAAAGGGCCAGGTAGTTTGCATGTCTCTGACCGCGGCCAATCGTGATCCCGCGTGCTTCGACGATCCCGAACGCCTCGACATCACTCGGTTCGCTCGGGCAGGCAAGAGAAACATGGGTCATCTCGCCTTCGGTCACGGCATTCATCAGTGCCTCGGCCAGCAGCTGGCCCGCTCCGAAATGCGGCTCGCGTTCCCGGCGCTGTTCGATCGATTCCCTGACCTTCGCCTCGCCCTTCCTCCTGACGAGGTGCCAACAAGGGATGCCATGGTCATTTACGGCGTCCAGCGCTTGCCAGTTATGTGGTGATCCAAAGAGGTGAGTTGCCCTGGGAGTTTGAGGGACAGAATGCGCCCGAGGCATCGATGATGCCGCCTTTCTGGGTTGCCAGGCCTGACGTGGTTGTTCCAGCGCCATATCGATACCACTGAGTCTTTAACCTAACTTCAACCAGGGCCGCGTCCAGGAACTCAGTCTCTGACCCCGGACCTTGAGAGATAGGATCGCATGTGCACTCTTCAGCGGCCGCCGTCGGGTTCTCGGGCCGATGCGAATGATGTCATCGCCTACAGCACAGTCGGAAGGGTGGCGGACTCGCCTACTTGAGTCCGTTGAACTGCAAACGGGTCCTCGGCGGGTGCTGGCTATTTCGACGTTGGTAAATACCGCAGGAAGCGGGCTGTTCGTCACGGCCGGAGCCCTATATTTCACCCGCGTCGTCGGATTATCCGTCATGGAGGTGGGCGGAGGGCTAACGGTCGCTGGGTTCGCCGCTCTTGCCGCAGGAATCCCGGTGGGGAGGATGGCCGATCGTTGGGGGCCTCGTCGACTCTGGGCACTGTTTCTCGTTCTCGAAGCATGCGCCATGGCCGGCTTCCTTTTTGTGAACTCTTTTCCATCTTTCGTTGCCATGGCATGCGTGAGCCAGTTCGCAGCAGCCGCTAGCCAGACCGCGCGAATGCCCGTGTTTCGACGCATCGGCGGCGCCAACGCGACCCGTTTGCGCGCTGTATTACGGTCCCTCGTCAATATTGGCACGAGCTTTGGTGCATTGGCTGCGGGTATCGTCATTGCCGTCGACACGCGCTTCGCCTACACAACTCTTATTCTCGCGAACGCGATCACCTTCGCTTTTAACGTGCTGCTGGTCCTGCTCCTGCCGAGGCTTGAGCCTTTGCGCTCCAAGTCGGAGAAGACGACCGGGGTGGCGCTGCGTGACCGCGCATTCCTGGCGGTTACGGCACTGAACGGCGTACTGGCGCTGCAGGGACCTGTTCTTACCTTCGCGATACCTCTCTGGATCGTCCAACACACAGAGGCGCCACGATCGATAGTCGCAATCTTGATTGTCATCAATACGGTGATGATTGCTCTTCTTCAACTCAATGCGACAAGGGGTATCAACGGGGTAATAGGCGCAGGCAATGCGGCTCGTAGTGCGAGTTTTGGCCTTTTGGTCGCGTTCGCCCTCTTCGGCTGGGCGTCAGCATTCGCGGCCACCATCGCGACTAGTCTCCTTATAATAGGGGTGATCGTGTTGACGTTGGCTGAACTTCGCTATGCGGCCGCTGAATTCGAGCTGAGCTTCGGCCTGGTGCCCGCTCATCTGCAAGGCGAATACAGCGGGGTCTTTGGGCTCGGGCAAGGTTTGGCTGCGTCAGCCGGCCCGTACCTCCTCGCGGTGCTTGTGCTGGGAGCCGGTACGAACGGATGGATTGCCCTCGGCGTTCTGATGGTAGCCGCAGGGCTTCTGGTTCCGCCGGCTGTGGCGTGGGCGGAGCGGACTCGTTCTCATAAACCCGAGGCCGACTCTGAAGCCAATGCATAGATGGGTGACCGCTTCGCACCGTCTGATCAGTGAACGCTTTTCGTGCGCCCAGCAGAGCAAGAGGTGAAGCCGTGACGTAGCGGCTGATCTTGTTGTTCGTAAGCCCGTCGTCGCTTGCCGATGAAAGTCCGGTCCGGGTAGCTGTCAGGAGTGCGCCTGCTGAAGATTCCATCACGTGCAGTTCAAGCGGCATGTGAGTACGCGTGGAGGACGCCGCCGAGCCGGTCTCGTCGGCGTACGTTCAGGTCGATAATTCGCTCGGAGTCCGTGGTCGGGTTTGGGACGGGACGCACTGGGGCTGCTTGGTCTAGGGCTTGATGGGCTCGATGCTGGTTGTAGAAGTGTTCGTATTCGCGCAGGGCGTGCCGCGGGTGGTGTTCGTTCCATGCGAGGCAGCGGTCGAGAAGCTCGTGGCGGCAGGACTGCACCCACCGCTCCATGATCGAGTTCATCCGCGGCATCCGGAGACCAGTGAGCACCGTCTTGATGCCGGCCTCGGCGAGGATCTCGTCCATGAGGGCGGGGAACTTGCCGTCTCTGTCTCGGATCAGAAAGCGCGCCCGGCAGCCCGCACCTTCCAAGTCCATCACGAGATTCCTGATCGCCTAGACGACCCAGCCGGCAGTCGGGTGCGCGGTGGTGCCCAGCACACGAATGCGCCTGGTGGCGTGCTCGATGACGGCCAGGATGTACTGGCGTTGCCCGTTCAGGGTGATGATCTCGATGAAATCGCAGGCAAGCAAGGCGTCGGCTTGGGAGCGCAGGAAGTCGGCCCACGTGGTGGACGCCCGCTGGGGTGCCGGGTCAAGGCCTTCCTGCTTGAGGATCTGCCTGGGGCGTCCGCAAGGCTCCGGCGTTGGTGGATCGGGGTCATATGGCGACGGCCACCGCGTGATCATTCGGAGTTTGTGAAGACAACCAAAGATCGTGCGGTGGCCGCGGGCCACAGCGTAGACCCTGACGGCTGGATGGTTATCTTCAACGAGTTGATGGCCCGGATTGCCGGCCACTTTGGCCGCGTCGAACCACGCCGCACCGCCACCGCCACCGCCTACGTGCGCGGGCTGCTGGCCGACGTCGACCGCAAGAACTGCCGGAACCTGGCCGAACACGCCGGGCTGATCGGCCCGCAGAACTAACCGCTGGTCACGAAGGCCGCGATGTCCTCAACGCGGACGATCTCCCCGCGCGCGCCCCAGTTGCCCTCCGGGATCTCGTTGATGTGCACCCACGCGGTGGTGGCCTGGGTGAACCGTCCCGGATCCGCGTCGGCGTCCGCGAGCACACGCGTGACGCGCCGTACGATGTCACGGCGCTTGTCGTCGTTCAGTGAACCGGCCGGAACCCCTACGCGCACCACGTATCTCGGTTTCTCCCCGGCGGGCAGTTGCCGGCCGCCCACGAACCACGCGTCGATCTCGTTCACCACGAGCCATGAGATGGACCTGGCCGCCTCGGTGTCCGGGGCGCCTTCGGCGATCATCACCTCCGACACCAGTTGCCCGCCGATCTTCTCGCGGCTCTCCTGGTCGAGCGAGCCCTTGGGAACGAACAGCTCCACGAACGGCATCAGTTAGTCCTTTCATTGAACTCTAACCGTCCACAACGTACCCCAGTGAGTTCAATGAATCAACCCACTACACTGGAGCCATGCAACGAACCAGCTTTGCGGAGATGCACTGTTCGATCGGGCAGTCCCTGGAACGCGTCGGCGAGTGGTGGACGCCGCTGATCGTGCGGGACGTCTACCTCGGCCTGCACCGGTTCGACGACATCGCGGAGAACCTCGGCATCTCCCGCAACCTGCTCACCCGCCGGCTCGAGACGCTGGTCGCCGACGGCATCGTGGAGCGCCGGGCGTATCAGGAGCGGCCGTTGCGGCACGCGTACCACCTCACCGAGGCCGGCCGCGAACTCGTGCCGGTGCTGATGTCCCTGATGGCCTGGGGCGACAAATGGGCGACACCGGCGGGCGGTCCGCCGGTACGCCTGACGCACCGCGAATGTGGTGCGGAATTCACGCCGCAGGTCTGCTGCTCGGCGTGCGGGAAACCGGTGACCAGCGCCAACGTGAGGGCGCTGCCCGGTCCTGGCGCCGCCTCCGGACCCGGGACCAGGGTGCTGGCCCGGCGCAGCGGCCTCGTGCCCGAGGAGGTGTAACCCGCGAGATCCCCTGGCCGGCTCAGCAGCAGTCGCTGACCGCGGCCACGTCTCCCTCGGCCTGGGTGAGGAGGCGCAAACGCGTCGGCCGAGCCGGGTCCGTTCGGGGTGTACGCCTCCAGTCGGTGATCGGGGCTGTCGGGCTGCACCCAGACCTGGTAGTCCACGCTCAGCGCGCCGACCGTGGGATGCCGCAGGTACATCGTCCCGACCGTGCATTCAAGCAGCTGACCTGCTAGTTCGCTTGACAAGCCTAGATAAGAAGCGACTCACCCCTCTACCTTGTGACCAGCGCTACGGCTGGCCCTGACCTGCACAGACACCGCGCGTTCCTGTCCCGGTCCTTCGACTGCCCGCATTCGATGCACGCGCGCTCGGGCCTCAGTACATGCTGAGCGCGTCGACGCGGTCCATGAGGTCGGAGTACTCGCTGTCCGCGTCGTCGATGATCTCCTGAGGTGTACGCGCTTCGCGCCATCCGAAGTGGTCCTCGGCGATGCGGGCGATCGCGGGTTGCGGGTCGGCGTCCCAGTAGGAGGAGCCGAAGGTGATGGCCTCGTAGGGGCCGATGCCGCCCGCGAGCAGGTAGAGCAGGTCACACAGGTCCGGCGCGACCGGCCCCATGGCGCCCTCGCTCTCGAGGAAGACGACGGGCTGCTCCTCGATCGAACGTCCTTGGTGGACCAGCCAGAAGGCCGCCAGACCGCCGCTGCCGTTTTGGCCGAACACCCGGAACTCTCGTTCGGCCGCGGGGTTGCCGGTCCACGCGTGCGGTCCGCCGAACGTGAAGTGGTCGTGCGTCTCGAAGTCGATCTCGCCGAACCCGTGCGCGTCCTGGTGGTCGTGCAGTGCCCGCAGGGCCGCGGGGAAGGGTTCGTCGGCACTGGGTTCCGGCCAGGACGGGTACTCCCGCGCCGGCGAGGCGACCAGGACCGCATCCGCCGACTTCAGCAGTTCAGGATCGTCCTCGTCCCGCTCGTTGAGCGTCAGGAGAAACCAGATGAAGCGGCCGTCGTCGTGGTAGCGCGCCTCGAGGGTGCTGCGCTCGTCGCGGCGCAGGATGTGGACGATGTTCCCGTACTCCTGGACGCTGCTGTGCAGTGCCCGCGTGCGCGCCTCGGGCTCGGGCAGCGCCGTGCTGAGGCCGTCCCCCATCGGCAAGTGGTAGTCCTCCTTGATCCACACCTTGGTGAGGTAGCCGAGCAGCGGACCGCGTCCCCGCACCCGCACCGAGGGATAGCAGCCGGGCACTCGCGCGGTCGCCTGGTAGGTGAGCTCGAACCCGTGCGCGTCCGAGCCGGTAGGGGAGATGTCCTCCCGGTCGGTGAACGCAGGAAGGGGCTCCAGGGGGTAGGTCCGGTGCAGCTCGATCAGGCCCGGGTCGTCGGTACGGCGGCCGAGCAAGCCGTCGAGCAGTTCGAAGGGGGGCGATTCGATCATGCCAGCACGCTATCGCCCGATCCGGACACTTCGCCGCCGGACGGTCCTGCCGGCGCGGTGCGGCTCACCCGAGGCCAACGCACCGATTTACGAGGATGAGATGGAACTGCTCATCGCCGACGGCTCAGCTGGGACGCTTGCGTCGCGGAAGGGGCTGCTGTTGTCATCATCGGCGGCTTGGTGATCGCCTGGCAGCGGATGGGGACCGGACGCGGTAAGGAAGTCGCCGAAGGTGCGCCAGGCAACGGCAGAAGACACACGCGCGTAACTCGCTCGCGACGAGCAAGGGCAGGCGGCTCCGCACCGACAGCAGCGGCCGACCCGCCCACGTGACCGGGCAGGCGCTCCGCAAGATCCTGCTCAAGCGCATCGACCAGGCCGCCCAGCGGGAGCCCACAAATCGGCGGGCAGAAGTTCGCGCCGCACGACTTCGGGCGGACTTTCATCGGCGACATGATGGACGCTGGCGTAGAGCTGGCCATCGCGCAGGCCCTCGTGGGCCATGCCTCACCGACCACGACCGCCCGCTACGACCGGCGGCCGAAAGCCACCTGCCGCACCGCGGTCCAACGGCTACATTTGCCGGGCCGGGCTACCCCGCCAGTCGCCCATCCAGGGCCGTGATGGGCGGTTGCACGCCGGCGGCGGTGCTCAGCCCACGCTCATGCCGGGCGCACGCACGAGTAAGGGAGGTAGCCGTAGTTTTGAGCGGGAGTAGCCCACTGGACTGTCTCCCAGAGGCTTCCCCAGCCTGAGCGGCCACACATTGGGGGATACCCTCCGCCCTCCAGTTGGCACTGCGGTGCCTTCTCATACACTATTGTGCCGCCCGGGATCCACCCGATGACCTTCGATGAAATGTCGGGATTCGAGAACAAGTCGATACGGCGGCCGACGTCGCCGACCCGCATTGGTTTGCCATCGCACCGCCCTGCTTGTAGTGGTGCGGCCAGTGCTGGCGTCGAGGTAGTGGCCATCACCAACGCACTGGCGATTGCGACGGTGAGCTTTTTCATGGTTTCTCCCGTGTGTGATTGCCAGGCGGCAGATGATTTGCGGGGGCGGCGAGGCCCGCTTTACTCGCTACCCTGGCCCCATCACTGATAGTAGCCAGACGTGTCTGGACGGTAAACTGATTAAGGGCGACCCGGTGGGTCCACGACCTGGCCGGCAAACGTGGTGACGCCGAATACGAACGGGTCGACCTGCAGGACTATGGCCTGGGCCATCTGGACGAGCCGAACATCCCCGCCATGGGCGACTACCAGCACGAGCACACCAGGCGGTGGTCGGCGAAGATCGACCGTGCACTGGAACCGGTCGGCGAACCTGTACGCCTGGTCGGCGCGCGGCCGGTGCCCGGTGGTGGTGAAGAAGAAGCTGTCGCAGGCCGGCGAGCGGCAGAGCCGGTCACGCCGGGCGGCATAACCGGCCAGCATGCGTGCGGTGCTGGGATGCAGCGGGACGTGGCGGGTCTGCCGATTCTTACCCACCACGGTGAGCATCGAGGCGCTCAGATCGACATCGGCGCGATCTTAGAGGCCGCGCATATAGGCCAGCGCCTACTCTCTCGGCTCCGACCAGTTGAACCGGTGCACGAACCGCTCGTGCAGAGCGGTCAGTCCGCCCGGCCACAGCCTGACATCTCAGCAGGGCCCCTACCCACAACCACCCCAACGACCAACCTGGCCAGCTGTCAAACACCTTTGCAGTATTAGCATGAGCGGTGATCTTGGCCTCCGGCGGCCGTGTCCCACCGCGGTCAGCCCGACCCGTAGGAGAGACGTGGGCGTCACAGCGACACTGCGAAGCGTCACCGAGGAAGAACTGAAGCGCGCCAGGCGGGACCCCTCGTACGCGGCGCGCCTCATCCACGAGACCCCCGAGGGCGACAAGACGCCGCTCGACTCGAATCTCAGCGTCCAGCGCCGCACCTTCTCCATAGAGCGGTTCTCGCTCAACCTGTGGGAGGCGCTGGTCGGGAACGCACCACTGAACATCTTCATGGACGGGGACTACGTCGACCTGAACTGGGACTACGAAGAAGACGACGAGGACGAGGACGAGGACGACACGAATCACGACGAGGACGAGGACAGCATGGCCATGGAACTCGATCCCGCAGATATGACTGAACTGGCCGGCTGGCTGCGCGACATACGGTTCGCCGACGCGTGCGAGGGCAGCGGCGAGGCGTTCACCGTCGACGGCGACGGCTTCGCCCACGACGACTACGGCTTCGTCGACGAGGACGAGTTCAACGATTTCCGCACCTTCGTCCTCGCGGTGGCCGAACGCGGCGAGGGCGTGCTGTTCCACTTCGCCTGAAGGCTGTCCCGCATCTGCCCGCGGCTGTGCCGGCGGGAGTCCGGCAACCAGCTGTAGGCGTGGGAAGCCGTCTCGGGCAGCCGCATCCCGGTGCTGGTCACGAGGCCATACGCGGCAAGGCCAATCCTCATGCCAGAAAACCCCGACCGTGTGGAGTCCCGACGATGGCCGGCCGAGGCGCCGACCCAAGGGCCTGCCGAACCAGACGCGTCTGATCGGTCAGGAGCTGATGGCTCTCTGGCCCGACCTCCGGTTCGAACCGGCGCACTGCGAGGCGGCCGGCTTACAAGTGGGGTGGATGGGCCGTGATCACGGTCGGCGGTTCGGGCGTTCGTCCCAGCGGTGGGTTGTCCATGCCCGTCGGATCAGGCAGCGGACAGTGATAATCGTGTCGGCGATGTCGAAGAAGGCGTCGAAGAAGGCGTCGAAGAAGGCGTCGAAGAAGGCGTCGATGACGGTGGCGCGGCGTTCGTAGCAGCGGGCGACGCGGTGGAAGGCGTTCTGCCAGGCGTGGGTGCGTTCGACGTGCCATCTCTGGCCGGCCTGGATCGGTGCTTTCTCGCCTTTGTGTGCGATGCGGCCGTGGAGGCCGCGTTGGTTGAGGAGGGCGCGGGTGGTGTCCGAGTCGTAGTCGGCGTCCAGGTGCACGGTGATGTCGTCGGGTAACGGTCCGAGGTCGTTCAGGCGGTCCAGGGTCGGGGCGAGCAGCGGGGAGTCGTGGCGGTTGGCGCCGGCCAGGACACGACCCAGCGGGATGCCGTAGCCGTCCGTCATGCCCGAGCGTTTCAGCCCCTGTTTGCCGCGGTCGACCGGTGAGCGTCCGGCGACCTCGCCGCCACCGGGAGCCTTGGTGATGGAGCCGTCGACGGCGATCCGGTCGAGGACGAGGCCGACGATCCGGTCGTAGGAATCCAACGCGATCTGCTTGAGCAGGGCGAAGACGCCCAGCCGTACCCACTCGTCGCGACGGTTGCGGATCGTGGTCGCTGAGCATGTCGGGTCGGCTATCGCCTCGTAAGAACAGCCGAAGCGCAGCAGTTGCAGGAGCTTGTCGAAGATGATCCGGTCGCTGATCCGCGGGCGATGGCAGCCGAGGGGATGGTCCGGATGGTACTCCGGTTGCTCGGGCAGCAGGGCCACGAATTGGTCCCAGAGCGGTGCGGTCAACCGTGATGGCAGCGCCGGCACGGGCCTCTCCAGTGATCACGAGCGTCGCAGCTCCATGATTACCAGGACCTCTGCCCGTTCTGCTACCGAGGTCCCCACCGCGCCTATCCGCGCGACCTCTAACACCCTTCCACCAGTATGGGCATCTGGGACTGCTTACCGCGGCTGGCGCATGCGGCCACAGCCGATAGGTCGATGGCCGAGTCCGCCGCGGTCTACGCGTTCTGAGGTCGGGGGGCGTAGGCGTGGAGAAACGTGTCGACCGTGGCCTGCGCCACGGCGCGCAGTTCGTCGTCCGGGACCTGCCGGGTACCGAGCCGGGAGCGCATCTCCATCGGGCCGGCAAGCAGAGCGAGGAACTGCTCGGCAGCCAGGTCGGGGTCGCGGGTGTGCAGCCGGCCGGAGAGAGTGAGCCGCGCCAGTCGGCCGGCGAGGGCATCTTTGATGCGGTGCGTTCCCTCCCGCTGGACGACGTGGAGCAGGTCGGGGAACTTGATGATCTCGGCGTGGATGAGCCGACGCAGCGCCCATGACTCTTCGGCGCAGTGGGATTGAAGGAGTCGGTGGCCTGCGTCCTCCAGCATGGTGCGCACGTCACCCCCGGGTTCACGTAGCTGTTCAAGCGCTGCGAGGCCGTCGGTGACCATGTCTCGCCGTGGCGCGGCAGAGGTTCCGGCTTCAGTCACCTGGCCATCGTATCGACTGCCACGTTTGCTTATTTGAACCGGTCAGTACAACTGTATGGGCCAGTTGGTTGCATTCCTGCCAGTCGAGCCGTTAAGTTGAACCGCCTGGTTCAAATAATGTTCTAAGAGAGTTGCGTCGCGTCTATGTCTGAAGTGCAGGATGGCCGCCTGGATGCCAGGCTGTTGCAACTGATTGGCGTGGTCCTGCTGGGCGGGATCATGGGGATCCTCGACAGCACGATGGTCGCTGTCGCAGCCGACACCCTCTCCCAGCAATTCCGTACCTCGCTGACCTCGATCAGCTGGGCCTCGACCGCCTATCTGCTCACGCTCACCGTCACCATCCCGGTCACCAGCTGGGCAATCGGCCGGTTCGGCGCCAAGCGGCTGTGGCTGTTCGGACTGATCCTGTTCCTGGTCGGCTCGATGGCGTCCGCGCTTGCCTGGGACGTGGGGAGCCTGATTGTCTTTCGGATCGTCCAGGGGCTCGGGGCCGGCGTGCTCGATCCGCTCGTGCTGGTGATCCTGGCCCGTGCGGCGGGTCCCAGCCGAGCAGGGCGTGTCATGGGCATGATGGGTGTTGTCCTGTCACTTGGCCCGGTGCTCGGGCCCGTGCTGGGCGGGGTTGTGATCGAGTCCCTGGACTGGCGCTGGATGTTCTACATCAACCTGCCGATCGGGATCGTCGCCTTCCTGCTCGCGATGCGTGTCATCCCGGCCGACCCGCCCGCCGGCCAGCGGTCCGACACGCGTCTCGATGTCCTCGGCTTTGCGCTCATGGCCCCTGGTTTCGCCGCCATGGTGCTCGGCCTCACGCAGGCGGGCGAGCACGCCGGGTTCGGCACACCGTCTGTGCTCGTCCCCATGTCCATCGGCCTTGTGCTGCTCGTCGGGTACGTGCTCCACGCGCTGCGTGCCCGGCGCACCCCGCCGCTGATCGACGTCCGGCTGTTCACCAGCCGCAGCTTCGCCGCGAGCGTCACGGTTCAGGGGCTCGTCGGTCTCGCCACCTACGCAGGCCTGTTCGCGCTGCCGCTCTACTACCAGTTGCTGTATGGGCACGGCGCCCGTGCGGCCGGGCTGCTGGTGGCACCGCTGGGCCTGGGTTCCGCACTCGCCATGCCCCTCGCGGGACGCCTCAGCGATCGGATGGGAGCCCGGAGCCTGGCCCAGGGCGGAGCGGTCATCGCAGCGCTCGGCGCATTCGCTCTTACCCGCATCGGTGGGGACAGCAGTGAAGTGTGGTCGGCGCTGGGCGCGTTCGCGATCGGTCTGGGACTGGGCGCCGTCGGCGCGCCGACGATGGGTGCGCTCTACCGGACGCTGCCTCCGGAGAAGGTGCCGCAGGGCAGCTCGGTGCTGTACAACCTCAACCAGCTCGGTGGAGCGCTCGGCGTTGCCCTCGTCACCCTCATCCTTGCGACTGCGGGTGCCGACAAGGGAAGCGCGGCCGATGCGGTCGGCGGATTCCACAGTGTGTACTGGTTTGTGACCGCCGTCTCCGTCATCATTCTGATTGCCACTCCGCTCCTGCCCGGCCGGCCCGAGACCCCGCCCGCCCCGGCGGCGGAGAACGAGCGTGCTCCCGCGGAAGAGCCCGTCGGCGGTGCTTGATGAGCACCGCAGGGAAAGATGCTCGTACCCAGCTGAGCTGATACACCGTTTCCCGGCACTACGGCCTGAGACATACGGAGCTGGTCCGGCCCGGTCCACGAGACCGGACTCGGACCGGACCAGCTCCTCACTGTCAGTGGGACGACTTTCTCCCACCGGGCCCGGCCACCCGCGACGTGCCAGCTCCCGCTCATCCGGCCGCGAATGCCCTCGCACACGGCGACCCGCGATAGATCCTCCGGACCGAGTCCATCTTCAAAGGGGAGTACCTCTGTGATGTCCACAATGTACGAATAACCGTCCACAACCCAGTGGCGCACAGGCGCCGAGAGCGACCGGATCGCGAGACTCAGACAGGCACTCGAAGCCGGGACGGTTACGTCCGACTTCTGGTCAGCGATCCAACGTGCCGGTACGCCACTCGTCGAGGAGATCGCCGACGACCCGGAGGGCGTCTGCGTAACCTTTCTGCTCCGCGCCGAGAGCACATCAAACCCGTGGACCCTGTGCGACGGGATCTCGCCGGCCGCCGCCCCAGAGTTCGCGTTGACCAACCTGGCCGACACCGACATCTGGTATGTCAGTGTCCGTCTACCACGGGGAACCCGGGTGACGTACACCTTCACCCGAGACGAGGATCTGAACGCTGCAGCCACGAGCTTCGATTCGGCGGCCCACCTCGCCGGCCGCACGGTGGACCAGTACAACCCGAAGACGATCCGTTATCCCGCCCCGGATTGGCCGAGTCCCTGGGGACGAACGGTCTCGCTTCTGGACCTCGCGCCCACCGATCCGCAGGCCGGTCGATCGGGTCGGGACGGTGCGAGCCAGACCACCGTCCACGAGCTGCGGAGCAGCGCGTTGGGAAGGTCTGCCCGGGTCTATGCGTACCTGCCGCCGGGACCCGCCCCCAGCGAGCTGACCCCACTCGTTGTCCTGTTCGACGGCTGGGAACTTGCCAACATCGGTGCGGTGCTGGCCGTCTTCGACAACCTGATCGCCGCGGGTACGGTGCCGCCGTTCGTCGCGGTCATGCCCGAACCTGGCGAGCACCGGATGGTGGATTTCAGTTTCTCCGACGACTAGCGCTCGTTTGTCACCGAGGAGCTGTTGGATTGGACGCGGCGGGAGTTCGGCGTGGGGTCCCGGCCGGAGCTGAACGTCATCGGCGGCGCGAGCCTCGGCGGCCTCACAGCGCTGTACACAGCGCTCGGCCGACCCGATGTCTTCCCCAACGTCATCTCGCTGATCGGCGCCGTCGGTCTGGCCAGATATGGCGAGCGCGACTGGCTCCTGCGGCAGTACGCGGAATCGCCCCGGCTACCGCTCAACATCTACCAGGCTGCCGGGCTCCTGGACAACGACGTTTTTCCCGGTGGCATACCGCCGATGCTCGACGCGAACCGACGCCTGCAAGCCGTCCTGCGCGAAAAGGGCTATCCGGTGACCTACCACGAGTTCGCCGGCGGGCACGACTGGGTCTGGCTCGCGGACACCTTCGCCCAGGCACTCGTTCACCTCCTCGCAGGTCCGTCAGGAGCGCACCAGCGCAAGCCAGTCCATACGGAAGGGAATCCATGCTCAACGTTGTGATCACCGGCGACACCGATGGCATCGGCCAGACTCTCGCGCACGTCCGCCCCTGACAGCCGGGCCGGGGGCACGCCGGACCCGGAGGAGTGGCGGTGGAACGTCCCCGGACTCGACCAGTCCGACGTGTGCCCCGCCTGACCGTCCGGGTTACGCCGGGCGCCACGTCCCCTGGGCCACCTGCGGTACGAACGTGTCCAGGTCGGCCACGGGGAAGCGCACCGTCTCACCCGTCTCGGCCGACAGGTACGCGGCCATCATCAGCTCGCTGACCTCGACACCGTGCTTCAGGCTCTCTCGCGGCTGCCGGCGGGCGAGGAAGTCCGCGGCCACCGCGCGGTTCTCCGTCGTGTACCCGTAGGTCAGCGACTCATCGGACACGATCGGCAGCAGACCCTGCTCCGCGCCCTGTTTCTCGACCAGGTCCTCGCCCTCGGGGGAGCGGATCTCACGGCTGAGAAACAGCTGCGCCTCGGTGTTCAGCGTGCTCGCGCTCATGGAGTACTCCGGTCCCAGCAGCTCGAACGTCAGCCGCAGCCCGGGTCCGACATAGCTCCACGACGTGGTTGCCTCGATGACCGCCTCCTCGCCGTCGCCGTTGCGGAACGAGATGGTCGCGTGGGCGTAGTCTTCGGACGGCCGCCGTGCGTAGTCGACGGCGCCGCCGTACCGCTCGGCCAGTTGCGCGGCGTGCCGCTTGCGCGACCACTTCAGCGAGGCGATCTGCGTGCTCACCGACAGCGGGGTGAGCCAGTCCGACTGGTCCGCGCCGGGCGGCGTCAGCAGGTAGCGGCCGGCCTCGATCGAGTGGCACATCATGTCGCTGAGCACGCCGCCGCCCTGCCGCGTCCCGTCCCAGAACCAGGCGGCGTGCGGTCCGCTGTGCTCCTCGGCGCACCGGGCGAGGTACGGCGTGCCGGCCAGCGCGGCGCCCCTGGCCCACAGCAGTTCGTGACCCCGGGTGACGGCGGGCGCGTACACCTGGTTCTCCAGGTAGGCGTGCAACAGCCCGGCGCCCTCGACCAGCTCAAGCACGCGGCGGGCCTCGGCGAGGTTTCTGCCGAGCGGCTTCTCGACGGCGATGCCGACCAGGGACGCGCGCCCGGAGGTGACCTCTTCGGCGATGGTCTCGATGATGGCCGTCCGGGCGTGGTTCGGCGCCACCACCCAGACGGCGTCGACGCGCGGGTCGCGGGCCAGCTCGCGCAGGTCGGTGTAGGCACGCGCGTCGCCCACCCGCAGCTCGCGGCAGCGGTCGGCCAGCGCCTGGGCGCTCTCGGCCCGCGGACTCTGTACGGCGACGACGTCGGCGTCGCGGACGCCGGTCCACGAGGTGACGTGGAAGTTCGCCATGAATCCGGCGCCGACGATGCCGACTCCGAGCCGTTCGCTGTTCTCCATTGTGGAAGGACCCCTAACTCTGAAGGCGTCGCTGCCGCCCGTAGAGCGACAGCAGGACGAGCAGGACGGCGCCGTTGACGATGGTGCGTCCGGCGCCGCCGATGTCCAGCGTGGTGAGCAGACTTTGCAGAATGGTCAGCACGATCGCGCCGACTGCGGTGCCGGCGTAGCCGCCGATGCCGCCCGCCAGCAGCGTCCCGCCGATCACGACGGCCGCCACCGACGGCAGCATGTACTGGTCGGCGAGGTCGAGGAAGACCGACTCGGTGTATCCGAGCAACAGGATGCCGGCCAACCCGGCGAACGTCGCGGACAGCACGTACGCAAGGATCAGCGTACGGTTCACCCGGACACCGGTCAGCTCCGCCGCCATCCGGTTGGCCCCGACGGCGAACAGGTTCCAGCCGAACGTGGTACGGCGCAGCAGCCAGACGGCGAGCAGCCCGAGCAGCAGCCACAGGAACAGCAGACCGGGCAAGTCGGCGATCACCCGTCCGTTGACCAGCGACGTGAGCGCAGGCGCGGCCCGGCCGCTGGCCTGCCCGCCGGTGTAGGCGAGGATCAGCCCCTGCACCACGCCGATCATACCCAGCGTCATGACGAACGGCGGGATCCGCAGCAGCGTGACGCCCAGCCCGTTGACCAGCCCGATCGCCGCGGCGACCAGCAGGGCCAGGACCACGGCAGGCACGATCTCGCCGTCGTCGCCGGCCATCATCCGCGACCCGATGATGGCCGAGAACGTGGCCACCTTGCCAACGGACAGATCGACACCACCGCCGCCGGCGATGATCACAATGGTCTGGCCGATCGCGATGACCCCGAGGAACGCCGCCACCCGCATGAGGTTGACCAGTTGGCCGTACCCGGCGAACCCGGGCGAGACGATCTCACCGACGATCACCAGGACGACGGCGACCGCGCCGGCCAGTGCCACCGGTCCCGGCCGCCAGGCGAGGATCCGTCGAGGCGCCTCCACGGTCGGTGCGCTCATGCCGCCGGCCTCCTCTTCTGCAACGCCGGGATACCGGCCAGGGCCAATGCGAGAATGATCACGACGCCGTTGACAAGCTGCCGGTACGTCGTCGGTACGTCGGCGAAGAACACGATGTTCGTGACCAGCGCGAGGACCATGGCGCCGAGGATCGACCCGCCCGCACCGCCGCGCCCGCCCGCCAGCGCCGTCCCGCCGATCACCACCGCCGCCACCGACGCGAGCGTCAACTCGTTCCCGACGAACGGGTCGCCGGAACCGGTGTTGGCCAGGATCGCCAGCGCCGAGAACGCCGCGAACACCCCGCCGAGCACGTACGCCCAGACGCGCGTCCTGACGACCGGCACCAGCGAGGCGTACGCGGCGTCAGCGTCGCCGCCGACGGCGTAGATGTGGCGCAGCACGCGGTGCCGGCGCAGCACCCACCAGAGCACCGCGAGCACGAGGATCGCCAGCAGCGCGGTCGGCACCCCGAGTACGGCGTCGCGGTACGCCGTCGTGACCTCAAGCGGCACCGAGCCGCCGGGGGTCGGCAGCACCACCAGCGCCAGCCCGGAGAACACGAAGCTGGTCGCGAACGTCGCGACGATCGGCTGCAGCCGCAACAACGCGACCACGAGCCCGTTCAAGGCACCGCAGGCCAGCCCGACACCCAGCGCGGCGGCCACGGCCAGCGGGACCCGGTCCAGCCGCTCGTCGACGATCTGAACGGCGACCACGCTGGCCAGCGTGACCTGTGCGCCGAGCGAGAGGTCGAGGCCGCCGCTCAGCACCACGAACGTCTGCCCGACGGCGATCGCCACCAGCGGCACGAACGTCGCGAAGTTCGAGGTGAGCGCGTAACTGCTCCAGAAGTTCGGCTGCAGCGCCGTGTTGACGACGACGGCCACCACCAGCATCGCCACCGTCGCGGCGCCGGACAACTGGGCGCCGGGCAGCCGGATCTCGCGCGGCCAAGCCCTGTTCTTGGGCGGGGCGTTCACAGCGACTCTCCCGGAGCGAGCCGCAGCGCGCTGGACACCAGCCGGCTCTCGGTGATCGCCTCCGCGCTCAGCTCCTCGGCGACGGCGCCCTCGAACAGCACCAGCACGCGGTCGCTCAGCTCGGTCAGCTCGCGGTTGTCGCTGGAGTTGAGGATGACGACGGCGCCGTCGTCGGCCAGGCCGCGCACGATGGCGTAGATCTCCTCCTTGGCGGCGACGTCGACGCCCTTGGTGGGGTCGTCGAGCAGGACGACCCGCGGCCGGTCGAGCAGCCACTTGCCGATGACGACCTTCTGCTGGTTGCCGCCGGACAGCGTGGACACCGGGTCGGTCAGGGAGCCGATCTTGATTTGCAGCCGCTCGACCATCGACCGGGCGGCGTGTCGTTCGGCCGCGGCGCTGAGGGCGAGCTTCGCGCGGGCCCGGCGGTGCATGCTCGCCAGCGAGAGGTTCTCCTGGATCGGCCGGGGCGCGAACATGCCCTGCCGCCCGCGGTCGCCGGGTACCAGGGCGACGCCGGCGCGGGCGGCCCTGGCCGGCGAGCTCAGCGGCAGCGGTCGGCCGTCCAGCAGCGCCTCGCCCGCAGTGACCCGCGCGGCGCCGAACAGCGCGAGCAGCAGCTCGGATTGGCCCTGCCCTTGCAGCCCGCCGAGCCCGAGCACCTCACCGGCGCGGACGGCGAAGCCCACGTCACGCAGCCGGTCGGTGGTGAGTCCGCGTACCTCAAGAGCCGCCGCCGGCGACGACGTGGGGTCTGCGACGGCCCGTGCTCTCGCGGGCCGGGGCACCCGGTGCGGCGCGTCGCCGACCATGAGCCGGACCAGTTCGTCCTCGTCGGTGGCCGCCAGCTCGACGGTGCCGACGGTGCGGCCGTTGCGGAGCACCGTGGCGCGGTCGCAGAGCGCGAACACCTCGTCCAGCCGGTGCGACGTGAACACCACCAGGACCCCGGCCGCGCGCAGCTCGCGTACCACGTCGAACAGCACCTCGACCTGCTCCTTGTGCAGGGACGCGGTGGCCTCGTCGAGCACGAGGATCCGGGGCTCTCGGGCCAGCGCCTTCGCGACCTCGACGATCTGCTGCTCGCCGGGATCGAGGGAGCCGGCCGGCCGGTCCAGCGGCAGCCGGCCGGAGAACGCGGCGGTGAACCGTTCCAGCGCGCCCGCGGCGCGGTCGCGGGCGGCGCGGTGGTCGAGGAACCCCAACCGGCGAGCCGGCTCCAGCCCGAGCACCACGTTCTGCGTCACCGTCAGGTCGCCGACGATGCTGAGCTGCTGGTAGACGGCGGCGACGCCGAGCGCGTGCGCGTCGCGTGGCCCCCGGATGCGCGCCGCGGCACCGTCGATCCGGATCTCGGCGGAGTCCGGGACGACGGTGCCGGCCAGTGTCTTGTCCAGGGTGCTCTTGCCAGAGCCGTTCGGGCCGAGCAGGGCGTGCACCTCACCGCGCGCCGCGGTGAGGCTCGCCCCGTCGAGCGCCTGGACGCCGCCGTACCGCTTGCGGACGCCGGTCATCTCCAGAAGCGTGTTCACGCGAAGAATTCCGCGGCCTCGGCGCGGGTGAGCGAGCCGTCCAGGCAGTACGCGTCGCCCTGGGCGCTGACCTCGCCCCAATACTTGTCGAAGGTCGACTTATCGACGGTGTAGGGGATCGGAACGGTAACGGTGTTGCCGTTGATCTTGCCGGTCGCGAACTTCTTGCCCTCAAGCACGTTGACGGCCACGTGCAACGCGGAGACGGCGCCGCCGGGCGGGTTCACGACGCCGATGCTCTCGAAGTCGTCGCCCCGGGCCTTTTCCCACAACCGCATGAAGCCAACCCGGGCCTCGCCCGAGACCTTGATCTGGTCCAGGCGGCCGGCCGCCTGGACGGCGCGGAACACGCCCTCGGCCATGCCGTCCTGCGCCCAGACGCCGTCGACGTCGGGGTAGGTCGCCAGCAGGTTCGTCATCACCTGCTGCCCGGTGGCCTGGTCCCAGTTGCCGTCGGCGACGGTGAGCACCTTGACGCCGGCCTTGGCGAAGACATCTTTGGCGGCGTTCCAGCGCATTTCGTTGGCCGGGTGGCCGGCGACGCCGTTGACGACGACGATGTCGCCGCCCTTGCCCACCTGCCCAGCCAGCCACTCGGCGGAGATGCGGGCCCACTCGGCCTGGTCGATGACGACGTTCGTGACGTCCTTGGAGGTGACCGCCTGATCGACGGCGAACACCTCGATGCCCTGCTGGGACGCCTCGCGGAACACGGCGTCCAGGGCGGTCTCGGAGTTCGGGTTGACGATGATCGCGTCGACGCCGCGGTTGATGAGGTTGCGGATCTGCTGGATCTGGCCGTTGACGTCGGTGTCGGCGCTCTCGACGACCAGTTCGTCGACGACGCCTTCCTTCTTGTATTCGGCGAACGCCGTCTCCAGGCCCTTGACCATCTGGGTACGCCACTCACTGCCGACGAAGCCGTTGCTCAGCCCGATGGTGTAGGGCCGGTCGGCGGCTGCGCCGCCGCTGCCGACGCCCGAGCTGCATGCCGCCAGGAGCACGGCCACGGCGCCGGCCGCGGCACCCACGCGCCACCCTCGACTCGGTCTCGGCATCAGGACCACACCCTTTCTCGGCGACTTTTCATCCAGTGCGAGCGATAAGTGGCCTAATGGTGCCCCACAGCAGGGGGTGCCGTCTACCGTTCGCGGTGACCTTTCCGGCGGGAAGGGGTCGGAGTCAGCGGGTGGCCTGGACGTAGGCGAAGTCGCTCACCAGGCGCGCGGCCAGCTCGGCGGCCCCGACGATCACGGCGTCGTCGCCCAGCGCGGACGCGGCCAGCCGAGGCACGTGCGGGATCCGGCCGACGAGCCGGTCGCGCAGGCCGGGCGTGATGAGATCGGCCGCCTCGCCCATCTCGCCGCCGGCGATGACCAGCTCCGGGTCCAGCACCGTGCACAGGTTGGCGACGGCCAGCGCGACGTAGTCGAGCGTCTCCTCAAGCAGCGCCCGTGCCTCCACGCTGCCGCTCCTGACCAGGTCGAACACGTCGGCGGCGGTGAGCGGCCGGTCCGCAGGCTCGGCGATGCCGCGCTCGCGGGCCCGCCGGGCCAGCCCGACCGACCCGACCCGGCTCTCCAGATCGCCGAAACCGGGGAACAACCGGGCCAGCGACGACCGGTCAATCAGCATGTAACCGATCTCACCGGCCGCCGCACGTGAGCCGCGGTGCAGCCGGCCGCCGGTGATGATGCCGACGCCGATGCCGGTGCCCAGCACGACGGCGACCAGGTCCTGGACGCCCTGGCCCGCGCCGCGGTGGTGCTCGCCGACGGCCAGCACGTTGGCGTCGTTCTCGACCACGACGGGGAGTCTGGTGCGGTCGTGCAGCAGCGAGCCGACCGGCACCTCACGCCAGTCGAGCGCGGGCGCCCAGGTCACGCGCCCGTCGGCGCCGTCGACGACGCCCGCGACGGCGACCCCCACCGCCTGGCTGGGCTGGCCCCGCTCGGCGGCGGCCGCACCCAGCTCGGTGACGACGGACAGCGCCTCCTCCAGGCGGATGGTCGCGCGGTCGGCGGCGTGCAGCACGTCGGGGACCACCGGGCGCCTGACCCGGTGGACGATGGCGCCGTCGAAGTCGACCAGCGCGCCCTCGGTGCGGGTGGCGCCCACGTGGACCACCGACACGAGATGGGCCCGCCCGCTGTAGCGCAGCAGGATCGACGGCCGTCCGCCGGTGGACGGCTGGTGCCCGTCGGCGACGACCAGACCCTTGCGCAGCAGCTGCCCGGCCAGGCGGTTCACGGTGGCGGCGCTGAGACCGGTACGGGCGCCGATCTCCTGCCGTGAGAGCGGCCCGTTCTGTCGCAGCACGTCGAGGATCGCGGTCTGGTTCACCCGCGAGACGGTGCCGGCGTTGGCCGTCGAGGAGATCGGACCGGACATGGCTGCTCCCTCTGGAGTTTTCTATCAAGCTGATACTGTACTCATCCCCAGCACTCAACCCCCAGCCGGCCGAAGACTGGAGACGCCGCCCGTGGTGATGCCCGGAACCGACCGTACCGGCCTGGCCGGACCGCTGCGCCGAGCGCTCGCCGAGGCCGGCTGGCTGCCGTCGAGTGGCGCCGAGCCGGCCCTGCCCCGCGAGGCGTTCCGGGGAGCGGCGGCCGAGCCGGTGGTGGGCGTCGACCTGGGCGGCACCAAGCTGCACGCGGTCCTCTACGATCCCGCCCGGCACCTGCTGCTGGATCGCGTCGAGCGCACCGATCCGCGTGGCGGTACCGCCGTGACCAGCCAGATAGCCGGGCTGGTGGCGTCGCTGACGGCGGCCGCGGGCAGCGAGGGTCGGCCGTCGCGGGTGGCCGTCGGCTGTCCAGGAGCTCCGGATCCGGTCACCGGCGCGGTCGGGCACGCGCCCAACATCCCCGGCTGGGACCGGATGAACGTGCCCGCCGACCTCGAGGCCCGTCTGGGCACCCGGCCCCTGGTGCACAATGACGCGAACCTGGCCGCCTGGGGCGAGCACGTCTGGCAGCCGGGCGGCGCTGACCTCGCGTTCGTCGCGGTCGGGACCGGGGTCGGGCTCGGCCTGGTGCTGGGTGGCCGGATGCACGCGGGCACTCGTGGCCTCGCCGGCGAGGTGGCCGACCTGCCGTTCGGCGCGGACCCGTTCGACCCGGCCAACCTGGTGCACGGGCCACTGGAACAGCAGGTCAGCGGTGGTGGCATCGAGCGCCGCTACCATGAGCTCGCCGGTCGGCGGCGTCCGGCGCCGGAGGTGTTCGCGGCCGCGGCGGAGGGTGACGGAGCCGCGGTGCAGGTGCTGGACGAGTTGGGCCGGCTGCTCGCGTTGGCGCTGCGGGCGGTCCGGGCGATCGTCGATCCGGCGACGTTCGTGCTGGGCGGCGGGATCGGCTCGCGGCCGGAGACACTGGCCGCGACCCGGCGCTGGCTGACCGTGACCGAGGGCGATTCGCTGCAGGTCAGGACCAGTACGTTCGGGGCTCGTGCGGCGGTAGCCGGAGCGCTGGCGGCCGCCGTCGCAGCCTGATCCCCAAGAGTTTCCACTCACTACGACGAGAAAGATGCCCACCAAATCCGTTCGGGGGTTCCAGGGGCGATCTTTCGCGAGTACCTTCACAGAGATCAGGGATCCGCCTGGAGTTTCGATTCTCCCTGAGTAGATCCCTCGCTCGGCATGCCCTCAACCCCCGAAGGAGCGGCAATGGCCAGGACGATGACAGGACGATTGGTGACGGCGGGAGTGCTGGCGGTGGTGACCGCCTGCTCACTGATCGGGACGGCGTCGGCCGCACCCGCCGCGGAACCGTTAGACGGGTCACCAGGATCGGCGGCGGCCACGGCGGACGCCTGCCCGGCCGGCTGGTCCACCGAGACCACGGTCTGGTTCGGTCCCCCGCGCATCGACACCGGCATCCCCAACCCGGGACGCGACGACGGCTGCACGCTGCTCGACGTCGTCTGGAAGGAGGAGCCGTTCGCCACCCACGGCGAGTTCGTCGCCACCGTCGTCCGCGCCACCCGCGAGTTCCGCGACCTCGGCCTGCTCGCCGCGAAAGAGACGAACACCATCCGCGCGGCCGCCGCCCGTTCGGCCGTCGGCGGCCCGAAGGACGACTCGGTCCCGAACACCTGCACCGATCGGGTGGCGCTGACCTTCGACGACGGGCCGTCGTTCTACCGCGACCAGACGCTGGCGATCCTGCGCGAGAAGCAGGTCACCGCGACGTTCTTCGACACGGGCATGCGGATCGACGCCAACCCGCGGCTTCCGGCGTTCGAGCGGCGCGAGGGGCACCTCGTGCTCAACCACACCTACGAGCATCCCAACCTCAACCAGGTCACCGTACCGAGGCTCCAGGCCGAGATGCGGACCACCGAGGAGGCGCTGGACCGGGCCGGCGTCGAGCGGCCGTTCGTAGGCATGCGCCCGCCGTTCCTTGCGGCGAACGCCCAGGTCAGCGCCGAGCTGGCGCGGCTGGGCTTCACGGTCATCAGAGGTGACATCGATGCGGAGGACTGGCTGCCTGACCGGCCGGCCGAGCAGTTGCGGGCCGACATCGCCGATGGCATCGCCGACGGACGGCGGAACATCTTCCTGCACGACGGCCCCATCGACACCGTCGCCGGGCCGGAGTTGATGAAGGCGCTGCCGCTGATCATCGACGACATCCGGGCGGCCGGGCTGTGCTTCGGCACGTTCGACAGCACCGGTGCGATCGTCGCCGACCGGTACGTCTCAAGCGGTGACCCGATCCCGTCCGTCGTCAACGCGGTGCCGTACCTGCCGCTGAAGTTCGGCGGCGGGGAGCCGCCGGAGCCGTACAGGATCATCACCCCCACGCCGGTCGCCTCGGCTGAGACGAAGGATGAGACGACGCCCAAGACGACGGGCGAGACGACGGGCGAGACGACGGGCGCGGCGTCGGCCACGATGACGAGGGTCGTTCGGCCGGTCACAGCCACGAGCGCCGCGTCCGACGAATGCCCGAACGGCTGGTCCCCGGAGGAGACGATCTGGTTCGGTCCGCCGCGCGTCGACACCGGCATCGCCAACCCCGAGGGCTCGGACGGCTGCACTCTGCTGGACCGCGTCTGGGAGCGGGAGCCGTTCGCCACCCACAGCGCCTTCGTGTCCGCCGCCCGCACGGTCGCCGACGAGTTCGTCGCCGACGGCCTGCTCAGCAGCCGGGACCGGGCCGGCGTGGTCTCGGCCGCCGCCCGCACCCACGTCGGCGGCCCGCGCGACAAGTCCGTCCCGAACTCCTGCGACCGCAGGCTGGCCATCCAGTTCGACGACGGCCCGTCACACTACCGGACCGAGACGCTGCGGATCCTCCGCGAAAAGCGGGTGACCGGCGTGTTCATGGACACCGGCACCCGGGTCAAGGCGAACCCGCACTTCGCCAGGTTCCAACTGGACGAGGGGCACGAACTGCTCAACCACACGTACAGTCACGCGAACCTCAACCAGGTGCTGGCCAGTGAGGGTCCCGACGGTGTCCGCCGCGAGATCCAGGACGGGGAGGCCGCGTTCGCCGCCGTCGGCGCCCCGATCTCGTTCAAGGGCATCCGCCCGCCGTTCGGCGCTGCGAACGTGCAGGTCCGGCAGATCATCGCGGACATGGGCTACACGGACTACATGACCCGTATCGGCACCGACGACTGGGTGCCGGAGCGCACGCCGCAGCAGATCAGCGACGCGATCGTCGAGCAGCTGTACCCGGGCGCGATCATCTCGCTGCACGACGGCCCCTACGACAGCCCGGCCGGCCCGGGTACGAACGGGGGACTGGCGCTGCTCATCGACGCCGCCCGCGAGCGGGGCTACTGCTTCGGCACCGTCGACCACCACGGTGGGGTGGTGGCGGATCGGTTGATCCCGACGAAGCAGCCGATCCCGGTGGTCAAGAATCCGGTGCCGTACGCGCCGCTCATCTTCCCGGGTGAGCCGCCGGAGCCGTACGTGATCCTCGACTGACGCAGGAGACGGGTGCCACGGTCACCACAACGTCGTGGACGGCCCGGGACTTGGGGCGGCGGAGCCGACTCCGCCGCCCTCAGGCCGGTCCGAGCGCCTGCATTCAGGGTCCTTGCGAGGCTGCCGGCGCTCACGCGGATCACTGGGGTGCGGTTCGGAAATACGCCGGAAACGGGCCACGTGGGTAGTGGCGTCTGATCCCTCGCCATCGCTGGGCGAAGATCTTTTCGATAACCCCGGCCACGTTGCTGACCTGGCACCGCAACCTCGTGGCGAGGAAGTGGGACTACAGCAATCGTCGTCGTCCCGGACGGCCACCCACCCCGGCCGCGGTCAAGGCTCTCATCCTGCGCATGGCCGCGGAGAACCCGAGGTGGGGCCACCGGCGCAGCCACGGTGAACTCATCCGTCTCGGCCACAAGATCGCCGCCTCGACCGTCTGGAACATTCTGAACCGGGCCGGGATCGACCCCGCTCCGCGCCGCAGCGGGCCGACTTGGAAGCAGTTCATGACGGCCCAAGCCGAGCACGTCGTCGCTGTGGATTTCTTGCACGTGGACACCGTCAATCTCACACGCTTATATGCCCTGGTCATGCTCGAACACGGCAGCCGCCGGGCCCACCTACTCGGCATCACCGCCAACCCCACCGGATCGTGGATCGCCCAGGCCGCCCGCAACCTCCTGATGAACACCGGCACCGAGATGACGAAGCCGAAGTTCCTGATCCGCGACCGGGGCGGTCAGTTCACCGATGCCTTCGACGCGATCTTCACCGACGCCGGCCTGCGGATCATCAAGAGTCCACCGCAGGCCCCGAAAACGAACGCACACTGCGAAAGGCTCATTGGCACCCTACGCCGCGAATTCCTGGACGGCATGCTCATCGTCAACGAGCACCATCTCCGCCGAACCCTCACCCGCTATCTGGAGTACTACAACACGGCCCGACCTCACCGCGGCATCGGACAGATGTCCCCAGCGCAAGCCGAAACAGGACCGCCAACACCCATCGACCTGGCCGACCAACGAGTCCACCGCAGGACCATCCTCGGCGGCCTCATCAACGAGTACCGGATCGCCAGCTAATCAGGTTGCCGACTGACACCGCCCCGAGAACCGGCAGGTCAGACACCGCATCCTATTGATGAGCCCCACAGGAAGAAGATCAGCGCCCCGACGGCCGCGCACATCCACCGCGCGCCGAAGGGTAAGAACGGGCCCGTGGTGGGGCCGTTCTTCGAGGCCAAGGGCGGCCTGCCGGCCAACGTCAACGGGCTGGCGGGCAGCGCCACGACGTCGGCGGCCGTGGCGCGGCGCATCTGGAAGAACCCCAGGAACTGGTACGCCAATCTGCAGAATGCCAAGTTTCCGGGGGGTGCGGTGCGGGGTCAGCTCTATCGAGGGGACTGGTGAGTGACCGGCCGGAGTGGGTGTGGACGCCGGCCGTCACCTCATCGATCGTCCTTGTCGGGCGCGCTCAGCCAGCGGCCGATCGACCCGACGAACGTGATCACAGATCCCGCCAGGATCAGCGACGAGCTGACCAGCCCGTCCGCCTCGGGCGGCGTCATGCGCGAGTAGATCAGCGCGCCGGTCATGAGAACGAAGCCGACCACCATAACGGCCCACCACACCTTTCTCATGGACGCGCTACCCCCTGCCGGGCTGCTGGGTGCCTATCGTCGCGCTCTCGTGCCCATTGGTGACACGGTAGGTGACGACAATTCCATGGCCCTTGTTCGCCGCCCCGATGGCGACCGAGAAGACTCCCGAGAACACGCTGACCATGCCGCATGCAAGTCCTATCAGATGAGTTACCGCGATGAACATCGCACACGCGCCCGTGCCCCAGGTGGTGTTCTCCAGGACCGTCTTCAGCAGATTGCTGTCCTGGTTGTTGAGATAATACTCGCACTTCCAATCCAGCGCCTCGTATACATCCTTCGCCCGCGGGCAATTCGATCCGCTGTAGCCGGTGTCACCGACGCAACCCGTTTCACCGAACTTCTGCGCGCACTTCATGTACCAGTCGTCGACGACCGAGCAGTCTTTAGAGCTCTTCGCTTTGAGGCAGCCGAGCATGCCGTCCTGTACGCCGTTACAGAAGGCGTCGCCGTGCGTCCCGCCCTTGAACGAGGTGTTCCGGCACGCCATGTACCCCTCGGCGTACGGCTTGCAGGTGTTGTGCCCCAGAAGCTGTCCGCCGCCCGGCGCCGGAGAGCTTCGGCATTCCACGTAGTCGTCCGCGGTCGTCGAGCACATGTCCTGATTGGCCCTGCGGTTGCGCAGGCAATCGCGGTACAACTGCGACCCTTGGTCGCACATGTCCTTGCCGTAGCCCTGGGTGTTCTTCTGGCGGCATTGCTGGTAGTCCTCCGCACCCGCGTTGCAGTCGCCTCTTCCGGTGCCCTGCGATCTGCACTCGATGTAGTTGTCGGACACATCACGGCACATCGTCTTGCCGGACTTGCCGGCGGTGGGGATGCATTCGCCGTAAGCCGTTCCCGCATCCCGGCACGCGCTCTTGCTGCCGCCCGCGGATGTCGTTCCCATATGGCTCTTGGCATCCGCGCGACAGTCGCCGTAGACGTCCTTGCTCCCCGTACAGGTGTTCTTGTTGTTCTCCTTCCTGCAGGTCGTGTATTCCCGCTCGGCCTCCGTGCAGTAGGACTTTCCGTAGTCCTTCACGCACCGCCCATGATCGGCGATGATGTCCCCGCACGTCTTGGACTTCTTCTTCTGCTGCTTGCATTCGCCGTACGTGTCGACCGGGTTCGTCTTCTTCTTGGACTTGTGCCCGTCCGGGTCGGTGTTGGTGAGGGGGTTGGCGTTGGCGTAGGTGTAGCGGTTGAGCTGGATCGACGGGTCAGGGCTCTGCGTGAGGGTGTCGCGTGAGACGAAGCTGCCCGTGGCGGGCTGGTACCAGCGGGCCGCCATGTTGATCATGCCGCTGGCGGGGTCGGTGTAGCCGCCCTGGTAGCCGAGGCTGTGCTGGGCGCCGCTGCGGGTGATCACCTCGCCGAACGGATCGTAGGCCACCGAGTCGGCCAACGCGGTTCCGTCCGCGGTGAAGGTGCCGATCAGGTCGCCGCGCAGGTCGGAGAAGGCGAGCTGGGCGCCCACCCCCTCGCTGATGCCGAGAGTGCGGCCGAGCGCGTCGCGGCCGACGGTGGCCGTCGTGACACCGTTGGCGCCGGTGACGGTGACCAGGTTGTTGCTGGTCCCGTCGTAGGTGAAGCGGCTGGTCTGCCCGCTCTGCGTGCGGGTCTCCATGCGGTCGAGGGCGTCGTAGCCGTAGGTGACGGCGTCGTCGCTGATGAGCCGGTCGAAGGCGTCGAACTTGGCGATGCGGACGATGCCGGCCGAGTCCTCCTTGAGGGTGCCGCGGGCGGTGTAAGTGTAGGTGTGCCCGTCACCCGAGGTGAGCCGGTCGCGCTCGTCATAGGTGTAGGTGTTGTCGCCGGCCTTGACGCGGTTGCCCGCGGCGTCCCATCCGTAGTCGGTCTTGTTGCCGTCCGGTGCCGTCCAGGAGGTGAGCCGGTTGGCCCGGTCGTAGGTGTAGGTGTTCTTCCCGGCTCCGGCGGTTCCGGCGGTGGTCTTGGACGTCATGTTGTCGTCCAGGTCGTAGCCGTACGCGATGGACGCGATCGCGGCGCCCGCGGACGTGGTGAGCTTGTCCTCGGTCAGCCGGTTCAGGCCGTCGTAGCCGTAGGTGCGGCGGGCGCCGCCTGTGCCGTACACCATGCCGGTCAGGCGGTTGGCATTGTCGTAGCTGTAGTCGATGGCCTTGCCGGAGACCGGGTCCGTCGACTGGGTGAGGCGGTCGCCGTCGTCCCAGGTGAAGGTGGAGGTGCCGGCGCCGTCGGTGCGCTGCACGAGCCGGTTGGCGGCGTCGTAGGCGTAGACGTTGAGGTCGCCGGTGACGGCGCTGTTGGTCTTGAGCAGCAGGCCGCGATCGTTGAGGCTGAAGGTCAGATCGTTGGCGGTGACCAGCCGTCCGGCCTGGTCGTAACCGAACGTCTTGGCCTCGGTGTCGGCCTCGGCGCCCGTCCCGCTTTCCTGGACGAGCCGGTTGAGCTCGTCGAAGGTGCGCTCGACGCGCACCCCGCCGGGGGCCAGGGTGACGGTCGGATTGCCGCTCGCGTCGTAGCCGGCGGTCCAGGTGCGGTCCTTCAGGTCCTGGTGCTGCGCGGTGGACGGCTCGATCACCGTCTCGGTGAGGCCGAGGCTGTTGTAGGTGATGTAGGTGGAGTGGCCGCGCCCGTTGGTGACGCGGGTCTGCGCGCCGGCCGCGTCGTAGCCGAAGGTGCTGGTGATCTGCTCGCTCGCGGAGACCGGCTCGACCAGCTCGGTCATGCGGTTGGCCGCGTCGTAGGAGCGGGTAACGGTGTGTCCCTCACCTGACGTGGCGCTGATCGCGTTGCCGGCCGGGTCGTAGCCGATCTCTCTGGTACGCAGCGCCATGCCGTCGGTGTTCAGCTCGCGGGTCTCGATCTTGCGCCCGGCCAGGTCGTAAAGGGTCTGGGCGGTGAGCCCGAGTGCGTTGGTGGTCGTGGTGGGGCGTCCGGCCAGGTCGTAGCCGAAAGTGGTGGCGTTGCCGAGCGCGTCGGTGTGCTTGGTGAGCTCGCCGGTCGCGTCGTAGGCGCGGGTCGAGGAGTCGCCGGTGGGGCGGGTGGTCTTGGTCAGCCTGCCCGCGTCGTCGTATTCCAGCTTGGTGACGTAGATGCCGGGGGTCGGCCGGCGCTCGACGGTGGTGAGCGTGATCTGCCGTCCGAGGTCGTCGTAGGTGGCTTCTGAGCGGGCTCCGGTCGGGTCGAGTGTCCACAGCGACTCGCCGAGCAGGTCGTAGCCGAACGTCCACGTCCCGGCGGCGGCTTCGCTCGCGGGCGGGTCGGTGACCTTCACCTTGCGGCCCAGCACGTCGTAGAGGGTGGTGGTGGTCTGGCCCCGCGGTGAGGTGCTCTTGACGATCTGGCCGGCCGCGTCGTACTCGGCGGTCGTGGTCGGGGTGACCGGCTGTCCACCGGGCGGGGTGTAGGCGGGGGCGGTCTGGGTCAGCACGCGCCCGGCCCGGTCGTAGGTGGTCGTGGTGGCGCGGCCTTCGGCGTCGACCTTGTGGGTCGGCTCGGCGAAGGTGTTGTAGCCCACCTTTGAGGTGGGCCGCTCGCTGGCTGCGGCGCCGCCGTTGCGCTCCACCTGGACGGCGGGCATCTGCAGCAGCACCGGCAGTTTGGCCGCGTCGTAGGTCACGTTCGTGGTGAAGTCGGCCGGGTTCGCGCCCGCGACGTTGCCGCGCGGGTCCGTCGTCGCCGTCACCAGGCCTCGATCGTCCACGGTCAGCGTGGTGACCAGGTCGCCGCCGTCGTTGTGGACGGATTGCTTCGTCGGCTGGTTGAGCGCGTCGTACTCGAACTCGGTGACCTCGGCTCGGGTCGTGCCTGCGCCGGTGCGGGTCACCTTGGTCACGTTGTTGTTCGCGTCGTAGGCGAAGGCGGTCTTGCGGCCCAGCTTCTCCGGATCCACCGTCTGCGAGGCGATCCGCCCGGCTGCATCGTAGACGGTGTCGACCAGTAGGGTGCCGCCGCCGGTGGTCTGCCGGGTCAGCTGGCCGGCCGCGTCGTACACCTTCGAGTCCTGCACGACGTCGCGGCCGGTGTCGGAGCCGTTCAGCTTGGCGCCCTTGGCGATCTGCTCGAACGGCAGGTTGTCGGCGTAGTAGGTGTAGGCGGTGGTGCGGCCCATCGCGTCGGTCTTGGACGCCAACCGGCCCGCCGGGTCGTAGGCGAGGGACTCCAGCACCACGTCCGCGGCCGGCTGAGGGGCGAGCGGGTTTCCTGTCCATCCCTTCAGCACCGTGGTGGCGGGCTCGCCACGCGGCGTGAAGGTGTAGGCCAGTGTGGCACCGCGCGGGTCGGTGGAGGAGACCTTCTGTCCCTTGAGGTCGTAGCCGTGCCTGGTGACCGCTCCCTCGGGCCCGGTGATCGTCTCCTGACGGCCATGGGCATCGTAGGTGTGGGTCTCGGTCCGTGGGGCGTCGCCGCCCGTCAGGTCCGCGTCGGTCTCGGTGAGTAGCAGGCCGTCGGCGTCGTAGGTGGCCGACCATCGCGGCGTGTGGGTCTTGCCGGTCACCTCGTTCTTGACCCCGGGCCCGGTCCTGGTCAGAACCTTGCCCAGCCCGTCGTAGGTGATCGTGGCGGTCACGCCCTCGGGGTGCGCCTTGGAGATCTCGGTGGTGGCGGTCACCCGGCCGAGCGGGTCGTGGGTGTGCTTGCGCTCCAGCCCGGACGGCAGCGTCTCGCTGACGAGGTCACCGGCGGCGTTGTAGGCGTAGGTGGTCTCGTTGCCCTTGAAGTCCTTGGCCGATTTCACCAGGCCCGCCGGCATGGTGCCGCCGTCGGCCGCGGGCTCGCCGCCGTCGGTGTAGGTCTTGCGTGTGCTGCGACCGGCCGGGAAATCCTCCGTGGCCGGGGTGGTGACCTCGATCTCCTCTCCGTACGAGTTGTGCCGCCAGGAGGTCATGTACGTCTCGTCCGTGGCCGAGCCCGACCGGCCGTCCCGCTGGGCGGTCTTCAGGTCGTTGCGCGGATCGAACGGTTTGTCGTGGTCGATGGAGTAGTTGTAGTACTCCGTCGAGCAGTTCGCGCCCGCCGTCCGGCACGTCTTCTTCCACAGCAGGTTGCCGCGCTCGTTGAACGCCACCTCCGCCACGTTGCCGTTGGCGTCGATCATCTTGGCCGGGTAGCCGCCGATGTCGTACGCCCACTTGGTGGTCGCGCCGACCTGGTCGGTCTGCGACACCGGCCGATACCCGCGCTGCGCGTCCGCCACATGGGTGACCACGCCGTCGTACGGGTCGGTCACCTTCACCGTCATGAACGTCGACAGCGTCGTCTGCTTCTCGTACACCGGCTCGGCAAGGGTCCACTTGCCGCCGTTGACGTCGACCTGCGTAGCCAGCCGCCCGCCGTCGGGGTTGTAGGTGTTGACCACCGAGACCCGGCCGGACGGCATCGTCACCTGCGTCAGCTGCGGCTGCGGCTTGCCTGCCGCGAAGTGCCGTGCCACCGCCGCCGCGCCGAGCGGCTTGCCGTAGACCGCGACCTCGTCGAGGTCGCCGTTGAACGGGAAGACCGCGGCCGTGCCGGTCGTGGACGGCCAGGCCGGAGAGGCCTGACCGGACCCGATCCTGGTCTCCAACATCTCGCTGTGCTGGATCGTCCCGGTCAGGGTGCCCACGGCGACGCCGTCCAGGTAGAGCGTCTGCTTGTGCTCAGCAGGCACCGAGGTCGTGGCCGGCTTGGTCTCCGTCGCCGACAGGACGACATGGTGCCAGGCCCCGTCGTTCACCGCCGCGGAGGAGGCGATCGGGGTGTGCGCGATCGTGGACGGGCCGGTGTAGAACTGGCCGCGCAGCTTGCCGTCGGTGCCCACGTACACCGTCGGCATGGACGTCGCCGGCGTGTTGCCGTCGGTGTCCTGCATACCGATGATCGTGCCGGAGGCGGTCGTCTTGAACCAGGCCTCGACCGCCACCTCCCCGCCCTGGCCGCTCACGGCGTTCCGCGGCAGTTGCACGAAGGTCGAGGTCGCCGCGCCCTTGAAGCTCATCGCGGTGTCCGGCGACCCGGCCGGCGCGCCCGGCATCCGGGCGCCGAGGTCGGCCGGGGTCGTCCCGTTCAGCTTGGCCTGCTCCTCGGTGATGTTCCAGCCAGCCGCGCTCGCGACGGTGGTGCCGGTGCGGGTCTCGGCCTCGTTCAGCCGATAGTAGTACTCCGGCCGCGAGTCGGTGATCACGCTCTTGTACTTCGAGCCCGCTCCGTACGTGTAAACCGTGCAGGCGGTCGCCGACGTCGGCGGGCACGCCTTGACCAGCTGATCACCCTCGTAGGCGTAGGTCCAGGTCAGCGGCTTGCCGTCGACCGGGTCGGTGGACACGGTCCCGACGTGGGCGCCTGCCCAGGTGAACGTGAGCGACCGGCCGCCCGTCGCGGTCACCTTGGTCAACTTGCCGTCGGCGCCGCGGGTCAGCTCCTGCGCCCGCCCCCGATGGTCAGTGATCTTGGTGAGGCGGCCGGAGGCGTCGAACCAGTAGGAGGTGGCCGACTTGTCCATCAGTCGCCAGCCGCCCGCCTGCTCGGCGGCCAAGGTCGCGAACGTCCCCTGCGGAGGGGCGAAGGTGCCGTTGCCCGTGGGCGCGAATCGCATCTGCTCGCCGCCCGGGTAGGTCACCAGCAGGCTGCCGGTCGGCTCCACCTCGATCCGCATGTCCCAGCGGGTCGTCCACCCGGTGCCGAACATGCCGTCGGTGCGCGGGTCCAAGCTGTTGTAGGTACGGCTCACGTTCAGCGGCGGCCCCACCACCGCCACCGAGGCGTCGGTCGCGGTGTGCGCGAAGTTGCCCGAGGTGTGGTTGAACTCGCGGCCCTGCGTGCCGGGGGCCAGCAGCCCGTTGATGCCGCCCTGCTCCGGCGCCGGGGTGAAGGTCCGCCACGAGGAGGTCACCGTGGTGTACGTCGTGGCGGCCTTGGCCATCCACGAATACGTCTCGCCCCACTTCAACCGCTTGTCGTCGACCCGCCAGACGCCCTGCTTGGACCACTCTTCGCTCTCCTGCGCGGAGTCCTTGCACCAGCGCCAGTTCGGTGCGCTACCCGCGCAGAGCTGGAACCAATACTTGACCTCGCCGCCGTTGAAGGGCCGCGCGTTCGCCGACAGCACCGGCGTCAGGGCGTCCACCTGGCTGCTGTTCGCCGGGGAGAACGACTCGAACGGCAGCGCCGCCACGGTCGCGTACACCCATTGCGACCACGGCCCCGACACTCCGGAGGTGGTTGTGGCCCGTGCCCGCCAGCGGATGTGCCAGCCGTCGGTCAGCTTGTCCGCCGGGATGGCCGTCCAGGCGTTGGTGCCAGACGCGTACTCCTTGTCGGAGGTGCCCGACCAGATCAGGCCCGTGCCCTGGCCGGACTTCTCCGGGTCGTGCTCCACCTGGACGTCGAGCTTGCCTGGCCGGTTCTCCGGGTCGGTCACCTTGGCGTACATCCAGGGCGTCAGCGACTCCGCCGTCCATGACGCCGTGCCCCGGATCGCCGGGCTCATGCCGAGGCCGTCGATGCTCGGCTTGCGGAGGTCCACGGTGGCGTTCTGCCACTCCGACCATTCGCCTGCCGTGCCCGTGGTGGTGACGCCGCGGACCCGCCAGCGGAGC
>NZ_BAAAZP010000058.1:0-19752 GCF_039536965.1 Nonomuraea antimicrobica
CTCGGCGTAGACGTAGGTGCGGGTGGCGGACTCGGCGGGCGTCGGCAGTTGAAGGGTGGCTATGCCCAGGACGGCCAGCGCCAGATCCTGGCCGAACTCCGCGGCCAGCAGCACCTTGGCGTTCACGACCTCGGCCACGCTGAACTCCACCCCCAAGGCCAACCAGTACGAGCCCTGCCGCGGGGCGATCCACTGCCGCGCCCGGCCCCCCGGCACGGCCGCTAGCCTCCCCTCCAGCACGTCCAGCACGTGCGTGGGCTTGGCGTCCTCCGAGTCCGGCCCCTGCTTGTTCAGGACCAGCAGCGGATAGCCGGTCACCTCCGTCGGGGAGGGCAGGGTCAGCTCCCTGTTGAAGCCGAACCCGGCCATCAGCCCGGTGACCAGGATCGGCGGCAGCTCCAGCAGCGGCCCCTCAAGCTGGGCGAACACGAACAACGAGGGCTCGCCGCTCTTCAACTGCGCGTAGGAGCCGACGGCACCCAGCGAGAAGTTCGGCAGGGCGATCGTCGCCGCGCCGTCGTACTGGAACGCCACATCCGGGCCGAGCTGGTCCTCGGGCAGGTGCAACAGCGCACCGGCGATCACCACCGGAGGCGCGCTGTAGCCGATGCCGAAACCGTCCAGGTTGAACGTCGGCTCGAACCTGTCCAACGGCGATCCCACCGCGAGCCCGTCCAGCGACATGGACAACGGCCCCAACGCGACCGAGACGTCCAGCGCGAAGAACAGCACGTTGTGCCGGTACGACACGCCCACCCGGTTGATCTGGACCACACCGAGCTTCTTCTGCACCGTGATCCACTGGACGGTGGAGGCCGGCACGCGGGACTTGCCGTCCGGCGGGGTGGAAGTGCCGCTGCCGGGGACGGCGGAAGTGCTGGGCTGCCCGCTCCCTAGGGAGGTAGGGGCGCTCGCCGACGGCACACCGAGAGCGATCGGTGTGCTCTCGCTCCCGACCTTCAGCTCAGCCAGGGCCGCGACGCCCGACTTCAGCCCGGCCGCCGGCAGCGGCACCACCTCAGGCAACAGCCCGTTGACCACGCTGACCGCCTGCGGGGCGAAGTCGCCGGAGCTGTAGAGGATCTGCAGGTTCCGCACGCCCAAGGTCCCCACCGTCGACAAGAACCCGCCCACCAGGGGAAGCTGGGAAAGATCGATGTCCGCCGACAGATCGACACCCAAGCAGAACCTTGCCGGGCCGTTCGCAGGCTTGACCCGGACGAACTTGGCGTCCTTCAAGCTGAGCCGCAGGCTGTCGGGAACGTCCGCCGCCAGGTCGGCGGACAAGTGCGCGACCAGGTCCTGCAGCACGATCTCGATGCCCTCCTGGCCGCCGCTGAACGTGGCGGCGAACACGTCGGTGCCGGACCTGTCTTTGTCGAAGACGACCTCGAAGTCGAATCCGGCGATATCCAGCGTTCCGGCATACCGCGTGTCGTTGCCGTCCCGGGTGATGCTCACGCTGATCGACGCTTTGACGCCGTCCGCAATCTCCAGGTCTCCATGGCAGGCGAAGTCGAACTGGTCGGTGCCAGTCGTATGGGAAAGCCAGAGACTGGTCAGTTCCAGGCTCTTTACGGCCTCGGGTACGGCGGTCAGGCCCAGGCCGTCGGTCAACGCCCTCACCGTGATGGCATCACTCGCCAGAATTCCGCCCGCGAAGGTCCAGCCGCCCTCGTCACCGGCGGCCATCGCCGCGCTGATCTCGATGGCGATCGACGACCCGACCTTCACCGTGCCGGCGAACCGGGCCACGAACTTCTCAACGGTGCTGTAGCAGACCTCCACAGACAGGTCTTCAAGCTTGAAGGGCCCGAGGAGCCAGTCGCCCGTGAGCGTCATCGCGACCTGGTAGACGCCACCTAAGCCGGCGGTGAAGTCGAGTTCACGGACGCTGAGCCCGGTCGGCACATGGGGGACCGGGATGCCGCACGAGCCCAGCAGCGCCAGGACATCGATGGTGTCCTTCGGCGTGTCCTTGTGCAGACTCCCGGTGATGTACTTTTCCCGTAACCACAACTCGATGTCCAGGGTGAGGTCTTTGACCTTGAGCTCGGCGGCGACCGCGTCAGACGTCACCGTGTAGGTGACAGGTTCGGCCGCTGGCGTCCTGTCCAGGTAGTAGTCGAAACCGGTGATCCGCCCGAGCGCGACGTCCAGCTCCGTCAGCCCGCTCGCCACCTCCTGCCACAGGTCGTCTCTGGCCAACTGCCCGGCAAGCGCTCCCACCTCGAACGCACCGTGCTGCTGCGACCGCACAGCTGCGGTCAGCCCGCCGGCCTCGTCGGCGGTCATCGTGGCCACCACCGCGATCCCGTTGAACGTACCGCTGAGCGTGACGGTGACGGCGCCGTCCCCGGTCGCGACCACCGTCATCGCGCTGACGGTGGTGGTGCCTGCTTTCACGTCGGCAGGCCACGTCTGCGCGGCGCAGGTGAGGGCCAGCGTCAAACTGGTCTTGCCGTCGTTGATCTCCGAACGGCCGGAGCCCGCCGTACTCTCGAACTTCCGCCCCGAAAAGGTGGCGAGCATGTCCCGTAACCGGCCTGGCAGCGCGGTGTCCTCCGAGTCAAGAACCAGTGGGTCGCCAAGCCCGACCAGATGGTCCTTGAGTGCGTTCAGCCCTCCCCGGCCCGAACCTTCGGATTGTGGGTTACTCACATCGGCTCCCCGTCAAGCACGCCACCTCGGCCCTGTTCTTCCCCGTGGGATGGATGGTGGCGTAAGTGATTCCATCTGATAGCACTGATATCGGCGAGGGAACTGCGAATGCCTGCAGCATGTTGGCACGGTTCAAAGAAATATTCTTTCCGGGCAGTGTGGCCTCCTGTCCGTATCTCTGGGATGAAGTCAGCAGCAGTCGCCTTTCACCAAGTCCGTGAGTGACTCTGCCATTCTCGCCGCAGCAACACAACGCCTGGCCAGGTGACGGTTTTCCAGTTAAACTGATACTTTCCATTATGGCAACCGTCGGCTGAGCTGGACGTATGAGACGATGCGTGCGCGGCCGGATCCGCAGGGTCACGGAAACATGTGAAGTTCGTGCGATTGTGGAATGGCTCTTGACTACGCGGGAATTTCGGTGACCGATTACGCGGCGTCGCCTGTCCAGGCGCCGCCGTACCCCGCGGCGGGGCCCCGGGTCCGGGCATCGGCTTCACTGGCAGTGGGGAGGGGTGTCACCACCGTCGTCAGCCTTGGGCGGTGGGTCGGACAATGATCTCGTTGACATCGACGGTGGAAGGTTGGCCGACGGCATAGGCGACGGCGGCTTCGGGATCCGGCTGTTGCCGGCACCAGGACGCGCCGCATCGGGGGTGGTTAAGATATGCCGTGGTCGGGGGCGGGGTGCAATTGCAGCAATATTGTCAATTAGAGGGCATTCACCCGGGCAAGGTCTGGATCAACGGCCACGAGTGGGCCAAACGGCAAGCCGCCCGGGCCGGGTTCGGCTTCACGGAACCGTCCAACGGATTCGCCCCTTGCACCGACCCGGCCGCCCTGCGAGAGATCTGCGACCGGCTCTCCTCCGGCTCGATCAACGTGTTCGTCCAGCGCTGGCTGCACCGCCTGCCGCTGCCGTTCGGTGACAAAGACCATGATGCGGGCTACTGGTGGGAGACTTCGATGCGGCAGATCGAGATCTCCCGCACCCTGGTCCCCGACGCTCTCCGCCACGCCTGCGGCTTCTTCGAAGCGCTGATCGCCGACAACCTCGACATCGGTCGTCCGCACAACGTCGAGATCATCTTCGACTGCCGGGTACGCCGCGACACTGCGGGGACCTTCCGCACCGCGATCGGCCGCCGGGACAACGGCGGTGTCATCGTCAGCGTCTTCTACAAGCACTCTCAGATCAAGCAATACCTCAAAGATGGCCGGGCAATGCGCATCGAAACGGTGTCAACTTTCCTCGAGACCTGGGCTGTCAGGCCCGCCTGCTCAACCTTGAAGAGCTTCAGGCCAAGGCCCGCGCCGCCAACCGGCGCATACTAATGAGAAGTCGAACGTGCCGGCCAGGGGTGCGTCCTGGCGAGTCCAGCCTGCGAGCGGATCGCCCGCCCCACCGTGGGTACGGCGGGATGGAGGACCCCAGGTGTCATGCTTCGGCGATCCTCGGGTCATGGCCCTGGTCGGATCCCTGTGCCAGACGCTGCTCGCCGCGACCGGCTTCACCAACAAGAACCTTCGCGTCTTGATAACCGGCTTGCTCGGCACCACCACCATCTACAGCACAGGCCAGATGGCCTACGACCTCCGGAGACTGCGGCTCAACGGCCTGATCCGCCGACTCCCACGGTCCAACCGCTACGTCCTGACCGACGACGGTGTGCGCATCGCCGTCTTCAACACCAAGGTCAACAACCGGTTACTCGTCCCGCTTGCCGCGGCTGATCAGCCCAAGCGCCACCCGAAACTCCGAGCGGCGCTCAAGACCATCACCCGGCACGTCGATGACTACGCCGCGCAAGCTCGACTTTTCCGGGCGTTGTGAAACTTGACACGAACCTACAGAACCTAGCGACCAAAGATCGCTAACCGACAAGTGGGGATGTAAAGTGCATCCAGTGGCATCTGTCGTCCGATAAGTAGAACGGGACAACCGGCGACCTTTGGAGCCCCACCATGACCGCAGACCCTGACGCCCCGGCGCAGCCATTGGAAGGTCAACAACAATTTCCTAAGGACGACTTCATAAAGGCGATGAAGAAGCGTATCGCACTTAAGAAGGCCGCCGTGTTCCAGGCGCGACAGGGGGAACTGGGGCAGAATGACGAGAGCGACGACATGGGGGTGCCGCCTGCCGCGCCGAGCAGGAGTCCGACGCTACTCGACACGTCGACCCCCAAACGCGAACAGCGACGCCAGGCAAGCCTCGGCTGGCTGCTCACCCACTACAACCTCAAGCGGGTGTGCGTCGCGGTCCTGTACGAGCCCGGGAGCGGCGGGACGCAGGGAAAGATGATCCTGGCCGCGAACAACGGCCCCGAAGGGATGAAGGAGCAGGCCGAAAAGATCCTGAAGGCCCAAAACGAGGCCGAAGTCGACCAGGTCACGAGGGAATTACTGGAAACCTATAGTGAGGCCCTCAAGGACCGTAAGGCCCGCGGGAGGAAAAAGCCCTTTGACAAGTGGCCGAAGGACGAACAGACAAAGTTCAAGGCGGCGATAACACGCCGAGTGAAGAAAGTCAACGCTTACCTGCGCTCTCTCGCCCCCGCCCCTCAGTTCACGGTGACCGACCATGCCAGGGTCCCGGATCAGCACTGTGAGATGCGACTGGTCGACGACCTTCTCCAGCGTTCGTCGCCGACATCGACGAACGGAGTCTCCCTCGGTATCAGCAAACTGTGCTGCGCCAAGTGCTACCTGGCCCTTGAAGCGCTCGTCGCCGTCAAGAACATAAAGATCGACGTGCAAGGCGCGCACATGGGGGTGTTCCCGAAGTGGCCACTGCCTCGCTTCCTTGACGATCCGCTCGTCATGGAAAAATTCCTCGGCCCTGACGCATATGCGAGATATGAACGCAATCCGGAGATCGCACGCGAGACGATCCAGAACCTCGAGGACTTCCAGGGAGGGGGCTCCAAGGGAAAGATCGACTACGAAAGCAGCGGGGAAGAGACGTAGGGCGGGGTTGCGCCTGCTGAAAACTCCGTCCACGCAGGTCAAGCGGCACATTAATACCTGCCGAGGAGGGCTTCGCTGAGCCGGTCTCGTCAGCGCATGGTCAGGTCGACGAATCGCTCTGGAACGGCGATCACGTTCACCCGGCGCAACCACGAACTGTGCCTGACGTACGTTAATCCGCGTCCGTCCGACTGGATCTACGGCATCCTGCACCCGCGTGCGCGATCTGCGGAACAAGCCCGGTCGGCGCGGCCCGGAGCGGATACGGAAGCTCAACGGGCGGCGGCAGAGGAGGTGCATGCGCAAGCACCTGTGCCAGATGCGTGGCGAACCGGCCAAGGATCCGAAGACAGTGCGCCCGCCGATAATTACATCCGCCCAGGTCATGGGCATATGGACCATCGCGCGGCGTGCGCGAGCTCCGACCACCAGGTGAAGAAGGACGTGCGGCATGATGACCGACTGTGCTCCTTCGTCTGGCCTGCCTGACCATCACGAACGCCTTCGCCGCGTTGCGGTTGCTGCCCATGAGCGATCGGGACAAGGATGTCGAGATTCCCGTCCTGCGTCACCAGATCGCCGTTCTGCACCGGCAACTCGGAGACGACGCCAGGGTCAGATTCGCGCCCGAGGACCGGGCCCTTCACGCCGCTCTCCTGACCCCGCTGCCCCGCGAGGTCCTACGCCGGCTGCAGCTCCTCGTCCGGCCGGACACCGTCCTGCGCCGGCACCGCGACCTGATGAAACGACGTCACGCCCGTACCTGCCGGCCTCCTCGACCGCTGCCTCCTGTGGAACGAACACCACCTGCGGCACGCCCTTCGCGAGTACGAACGGTTCTACAACCAGCACCGAGCCCGCCAAGCCCTGGGCCAAGCGGCTCCGCTACGTACCGTCCCCGATCCGATCACGGATCCCGAGCGAATCATCGACCTGAATGTACGCCGACGAGACCGGCTCGGCGGCGTCCTCCACGAATACTCGCACGCCGCTTGACCTGCACGGATGGAATTATCGGCAAGCACAGAGTTCGGGGGGTGCGGCGAGCCTCGGCAGTCGCATGGGTTCAGCATGGCCCGCTACGCGCCCGCTGGGGATGGAAAAGCGGTTGCGAACAGGTCGAGCTGGTCGTCCTGGCCGACGCGCCGGAGCATGACAGATGGCGACGTGCCGGAGGGGGATCCTCAGAAGGGTAAGGGCCGCCGCGGATCTGCCAGCTTGCACCGACATTGTCCGCGTACATGTCCATCGTGGGGCGTTTCCTACGAGGCGCCCAAGATGGCATGGCAGCGTGTCCCAGCGGCTGCCATGCCATCTTCGGGTTGAGGAATCTTCGAGGTCAGGAACGGCCAGTCAGGGGGCCGATCTCAAGGCGCTGGCCGCTTTCCCAGTCGAGAACGGCTCGCCCCGCGAGAGGGTTCCGCAGGGACAGCCGGACATCAAACGGGTAGCCGATATCTCTCCTGATGGTTGCCCTCCAGGCGATGAGGGGTGCGCACGTGTTGACCGTCTGGATGCCGATCCTTACATGCGATTTGGTTTCGTGGACCTCCGTGTCCGTGACTTGCTCGCAGGGGCTGCCGTCGGGTTTGGGTTCTCCGAACATGAGGCGCGCGGTCAGCACTCGTCCTTCCTCTGAAGGAGTGACATAAATGACCCGCTGCCACGAGGGCCGGCGAACATGAGACGCGACGAACACGACCGCACTCACGAGCAATAGCGCCAACAATAAGCCTGTGATGAGCTTTCTGGAGGCAGAGGTGGACACGCTTGGTTCCTTTGCTACTTGCGCTTGGCGATCCGGTCGCCGAAGGCTTTGTTCACGTCCCAGATGTCAGTGAAGAACTCTACACAGTCGGTTTGCTTCTGAGTGTTATCCGGGTTGTGCACGCCACCGTGGTGGATGCCCTTCGCCATCACGTACCCGTCGGACCGGATGGTGAAGACCGGCGCGCCTGAGTCGCCCGAGAAAGTGCATCTATTGGCTCGGGTCCCGCGATGGACCCAACGCGTGATGGCCCCGTCGTCGGTCTCTAGCTTCCACCCCAAGTCGCTTACCTTCCAGTTGCACGTCTGGCCAGTAGTTGCGCCGCCAACGCAGTAGGCGTCCCCTACTATGGCACGGCGAGTCCATCGTCCGCCCACGGGGCGCTTCGCCTCTGAGTTGGCGTCACCTACGAAGATGGATGCCGTACGGTCTCTGGGCAAAATTTGCAAGCGCGCCGTATCGCCATAGTAGGTGGGCTGGCCGGGCAGCTTCTGGCTTCCTTTGCCATCGGCCCAGGTGCTGTCCAGGTTGGGGGCGGTTCCGGTAAGAATTCCTATGGAAGAGATGCCATTGCCGTTGCGTGGCATGCAGTGCCCGGCAGTAATCATGTAGTTCTCGGTGGAATTTCCCCAGGCAAATCCAGTGGTGCAGCCGAGGCCATTGCTGGTGAAACGACTCCCGCCGTTGACGTGGCCGGTGTCCGATTGACGGCTGTCTACAGCCAGGGCATCCGGCTTCGGGCGAGGGGCATTGTGACGCAGCCAGATCGAGACCGCCTGGGTCCCGTATCGCTGTGCGAGGGCCAGTCGCAGTTCCGGGGTAACTGCGGAAGCCTGGATGATGACCTGATTGCGCTCGGGCCACACCCGGGTGCCCATGAGGGCGTCTGCGCCAGGCAATTGCTCAGCGCTGAGAGTCAGCACCTCTTCGGAGATGGCTTCGAGCCTGTTCACACTGTAGGGCTTGTCTGGGCTCTGAGGCAGGAAACTGTAGTTTTCGGTTGTATCGGCCGGCCCTTCCCAGTCCTCGTCGGTGTCGTCGCCGGTATATTCTCCCGGGGCGGTCCAGTCGGTTAAGCCGTTGCTCAGAAAAGCCGTTCCCGCCAGCGTCTGTGATCCGATGGTCCGGCCTTCGGCCGTGGCGGCGGGGACGAGGACCTGCCCGCTGACCATGTCGAGATAGGGCGGAGCGAGGTCGTCGGGGTGGGCCTCGACGCGGTCCTGCGCCGAGCTGAGTGCGTGCGCCTGCGCTTCGGCTGTGGGCAGGGAGTCCATGCCCCAGGTCTCCGGTGCTGTGAAGACTTCCACTCCATCGGATCCGGCTGGACTGACAACGGTGGGGGTGCGGCCGGCTGCGAACGTGGCCGTGATCTTCGGCGGCGTGTTGAAGTCCGAGTCCTCGGAGGAGGGGAAGACTCGGTAGTTGGCGCTCGCTCTCTCGCTTGGCGACATGAGGACCACGCCGTAGTTTCCCGCGTCGTCGGCCCAGCGCCTGGCCAGAGAGGTGATGTTCCACGTCATTGGAGCAGGCGAACAGGTGCCGCCGACGCTGCTGGTATTGGTTACGGCGTCTTCGGTGGTGTTCGTGGGCTGGTTGTTCCACGTGACAGTGGACGGGCTCCAGGCGCTTGTTACACGGCGCACCTGAATTCCGGCACCGACGGCCGTTCCGCAGCTAGGTCCGTCGATGTTGAGAAGCGACAGGGTGACGTCACTGATCTGCTGGCCAGCCAGCGGGGACATGTCGAACTTCAAGTAGGCGCGGGATGTACTGCCGTCCGTCTCGGTGCCCGCCTTCAGGTGGGCGCCTTCACTGTTGGGGTCGTCGGGAAGGACGTTCCACACATCCGCGTCAGCGGTGGGCGTGATACTGAACACCGATTGCAAGGTCACCGGATATGTCGTTGCCGGGTCGGTCAGATAAGCCTGATCGGGTGTGAGAACGAGTTCCTGCTCCCCGTTGTCAGCGCGCACGGTCGTTTCTACCGTGCCAGCCTTGACATCTCGGGTCGTGCTTGCCTCGCTGGGCTTGAGGAAGGGTCTTGGGCTGACCGCTACGTTGCGATTTTCGGGGTCGACTATCCGGAGACGGCCGTCCGGGGTATCGCGGACCGAGAGGTTCTTGCCCGTAACCGGAATCTTGAGTTCGAGGGCCCTGGTCGGGCGGATTTTGAGGACGACGTCATAGCGGAAGCCAGTGGCTAGCGCGGTGATGACGAGGTCGGCACCGGGGCCGGCAGCGTCGGTATAGGTGGCTCGACTGCCCTTGAGTTGCGGCCTGGGTAGCTTGGCGGGCCAGGCCAGGCCAGGGTAAGGGCTTGGTCGGGCGTTGGCGTGAAGGTAGTGGTCGCGGACGCGTCGTCGCCCGGTAAGGACAAGTCACCCTTGATGACTCTGGGTTCGATGACACCGTCGCGCTCGACGAGCGTAGTGTCAATCCAGGACCACGCACCGCTCTTCTTGACACGGACCGGCTTCGGCCAGATCTCCGTGGTGACGCGTCCGTCTGGATAGCGCCAAAAGCGTGTCGTTTCGGTCGCCGCTCCGAGTAATTCGACAGGTCCTTGTATGCCGCTCTCGGCAGCGAGTTGGTTACTTGGGGTCGCCGAAGCCGGAGATGTCAGAGGAATCGCGAGGAGGGACGCTCCTAAGAGCGCACCGAAAGTGCCACGTAACAGCCGGTTCGGGCTCGAATGTGCATTGGGCGAGATGGGCATGCAACTCCAACCACTCGTGATCATGAAATCGTCTGACTGTAACAGTCAAGATCGCTCGCGGTCAATATGTCACTTTCGTCGCCTTTGAGTGTTTGATGGATTCATCGAACCGTTCTTACGCATGTGGTTGGCTGGCGTAGATGTGCCGTTCCGTCCCCGCGCAGTCGGGAATCTCGAAGATCAGCACCGATCCGCCTTCGCTTCGCCGCAGGCCAGCAACATGTCGCGCATTATGCGGGCGATCTCGATTGCGGTGGAGCCCAGCCCATACGACGGGATGACCTTCACGGCAGGACCTGCACTTCTTCCACGGTGATGAGTGGGTATAAATCCGATGCGGCGTAGGCGGTCACCCACTCCTTGGCCCGGTCGGTCGCCCGTAACCCCCGAAGGATTTACGGGCGAGACCACTTAGTCGACTGCGTCAGCCATGCCGCGTTGCAGGGGCTGGTTTAGGACGAGCGCTTCGGTTACACGACCTGAGTAGCAACTCAACGGCAAGATCAGGGGCGAAGGATCACCTCAAGGCTGGCTGAGCGCCTTTCCCTTAGGGGCGGCAGGACCGATCGTTCTGCTCCTCTGCACAGTGAGAGTTGCGCTGACTACGATGTGATTCTGGGCTTGATCCGGTTTGACGGACATCCGAGATCAAGGGCTTGTCCCCGGAAGGATGTCCATGATGGAGAGCATGGGGAAGAAGAAGCCGCGTCCTCGCCGCTCGTTCACGCCGGAGTTCAAAGCCGAGATCGTCGAGCTGTGCCGGCGCGGTGACCGCTCGGTCGGGCAGGTGGCCAAGGACTTCGACCTGACCGAGACCGCGGTGCGGCAATGGGTCCGCCAGGCGGAGGTCGACACCGGCCAGCGGGACGGGCTCACCAGCAGCGAGCGGCAGGAGCTGAAGGCATTGCGGCGGGAGAACCAGCGTCTTCGCCAGGACGTCGACGTACTCAAGCGAGCGACGGCTTTCTTCGTGAGGGAGACCCGGTGAGCGTGCACCCGTTCATCGAGGCGGAGAAACAGGGCGGCCACAGCGTCAAACGGGCGTGTGAACTGCTGGGAGTCTCCCGTGCCGCCTTCTGCGCCCGCCGCAGCGGGATCCCTGGGCCGCGTGCAGTGCGCGACGCCGAGCTGGCCGGGCGCGTCGCCGAGGTGCACGCGCGCTCACGAGGCAGCTACGGCGCACCCCGGGTGCACGCGCAACTGCGCCAGGATGGCGAGCAGTGCGGCAGGCGGCGGGTGGCCCGGCTGATGCGCGAGCCCGGCCTGACCGGACAGTATCGGCGGCGCCGGCAGCGGACCACCATCCCCGACCCGGGCGCCGGCACCCGGCCGGACCTGATCGGCCGCGACTTCACACCCGATGCGGCCGGACTCGATGCCCGCTGGTGCGGTGACATCACCTACATCGCCACCGAGGAGGGCTGGTTGTATCTGGCCACCGTCATCGACATCGCCTCGCGCCGGGTGGTTGGCTGGGCGACGGCCGATCACCTGCGCACCGACTTGGTCGCCGATGCGCTACGCCAGGCCTGGGCACGCCGCCGCCCCACCCGGTCGGTGATCTTTCACTCGGACAAGGGCTGCCAGTACACCAGCGCCGACTACACCGCCCTGGCCGAACGGCTCGGGATGCGACTGTCGGTCGGTCGAACCGGTCAGTGCTGGGACAACGCGCTGGCCGAGTCGTTCTTCGCCACGCTCAAGGGCGAACTCCTCGGCGATCGCCCCTGGCCCACCCCGGCTGCCGCTCGCAGCGCGATCTTCGAGTTCATCGAGGGCTGGTACAACCTCCGTCGACTGCACAGCAGCCTGGGCTACCGTAGCCCTGCCGACTTCGAGGCCGCTCACGCGGCCTGACACCACAGCGATGGTGTCCGTCAAAGCGGAACAAGCTCAGTGTGACTTGCTCATCGACACCGGCCGGCACGGTTATCCCGGACCTGCGTGCCCGCGCCCAGGCCAAGATCGCCGAGGTGGAAGCGCGGATCTCCGACCTGACCACCATCCGCACCGCGCTCACCCACGTGGTCACCGCTGGGTGCGACAGCCTGACCCACTGCACCTGCCCCGATTACCCGCTCCCCTTCGCCGACCTGGCCGCGGACCGCGCCTCCGAGGGGAACTGACCACGTGAGCATCCACCACGACCACAACGCACCCGGCAGTGCTTCTACACGCGACGCTTGGTGCCGAGTTCAGCGACTTTTGGTACCAAGCGACTTTCGGTGCCATCCGTTGCTCTCTGCGTTGCTTGATCACGAATGAAATCCGGGTACCGCTCCGAGTCTCCCTCGCTGGACAGCCTATAACTCTGAGTGACGACGGTCGTGTTGTGTGATTTGCAGACGTACTCGCCTGTGGCGGCCCGCAGAACCCCAACCGCTCGGGATGGGCTCGTCCAGTCGGAACGCGTCCAGCGGCCTCCAGCAGATCAGCCATGTGCCCAGCCCTGTGGGGTAACGCGGGGAACAAACGCAACCGTCACCAGCCTCACCAGGTCAGGAAATCTCGTTCTTGCACACGGTTCCGGTGGCGGGCAGCTTCCCCGTCACGAGGTAGGCGTCGATGTGCCGCGTCGCGCAGGCGGATCTACGGTAGGCGGTGTGGCCGTCACTGTCGTTGGTCAGCAGGCCAGAGCCTTGGATGCGCGCGGAGAGGCTGCGCGCCCAGCGGAGCGGGGTGGCGGGGTCGTGGGTGTTGCCGACCACCAGAACGGGCGGCAGACCTTTGATCGAGCTCTCGTGCGGGGCGCGGGCCGGGGGGATGGGCCAGCCCACGCAGCCTACGGTCATGTCCCAGAACTCCGATGTACCGCGCATATGGGGGGCTGCTTTGAGGACCTGCCGCATCCGGTTACGCACGTCATGGTAGCCACGGAGCTGGGGATCGACGTCCGAGCAGAGGATCGAGCGGTAGGCGGCCGTGCTCACCGGGTCTTCAAGCGCCTGGGCCCGCATACTCGCGAAGAGTTTCGCGTCTGCCTGCTCGGCCTGCGTGATCGCGGTCGCCAGTCCGCCGGCGAATTGCGGGGTGTTGGTGAGGAATGCATAGGCGGAGTAGCGCAGTTCCTCAGCGGTCAGTGGCCGGCCACCTCGCACGCCGATCGGCTCGCGCTCGGCTGCGGCGACCAGACTGTCCCACACCTTGCCGACATCGCGGCCGTGCAGGGCGCACGCCGTGGTGCCCTCACACCAGGCGGTGAACCGGTCGAAGGAGTCCTCCACCGCCTGGGCCGCGTCGGTGACCAGCCGGGACGTGGGGAGACCCTGGTCGACCGCACCGTCCAGCGCCATCGTGCGCACCCGGTCGGGGAAGAGACGGGCGTACCGCGCGCCGAGCATGCTGCCGTACGACTTGCCGAAGAAACTCACCTTCGCCACGCCGAGCGCGGCCCGTACCGCGTCGAAGTCGCGTGCGACGCTCGCCGTGTCGAGGTGCCCGAGCAAGGGGCCGGTGCCTTGCCGGCAACTACGGCCGACGATCGTATTCGACGCGACGAGGCGCTCATATGCCGTCTGGCTTTTCGGAAACTCGCTGATCTCGGGATCGTGGACGGGCAACCCGCACCGCACTGTGGGCGTGCTCTCGCCCACACCACGTGGATCGATGCCCACGATGTCGAAGCGGCGACGCAACTCCTCGGAGAAGGTGTCGGAAGCGTAGTCGCGCACGAGCAGCGCGCCGGGCACGCCGGGACCGCCCGGGTTATAGAAAAGAGTGCCCACCCGAGCAGTGGGATCGGTGGCCTTCCTGCGTACGACGGTCAGCTCGATCTTCGCATCGGACGGCGCACTCCAATCGAGCGGCACCTTGATCACACCGCACTCGGCGCCCGGCCGGTCGGCACAGTCGTGCCACGACAGGCCGCCTGGAGCGGGGGCGGAAGCGGAGGCGCTCGCCGAGGCGGACGCACCACCACCCAGGCCGATCACTGAGGCGGACGCCACGGCAAGAAACATCGGGAGTCGGTTCACGGAGCAGCATTCTTCACGCCCGCTCGCGTTTGATCATCGACCGAAAGACCGATCCCGATCGGTCAAACGGCTACATGGTCAGGCCTCGACCTCCGCTTCGGCTCACCCCCGGCTGACGAGCTCGCACCGCCGGCTCTGCGCCTGCCGATAATTACATCCGCCCAGGTCATGACTCTGCGAGGGCTTCGCGTGGCGTGCGCGAGCTCCTGTCACCTGGGAGACGGAAGCGTGTGGGGCAGGATGATCCGCTGTGCTTCTTCGCCTGGCCTATCTGACCGTCACGAACGCGTTTGCCGCGCTGTGGTTGCTGCCCATGGGCGGTCGGGACAAGGGCGTGGAGATTCTCGTCCTGCGTCACCAGATCGCCGTGCTTGAACGCCGACTCGGTGCTGACGCCAGTGTGCGATTCGCGCCCGAAGGGCCGGGCCTTCCGTGCCGCTCTCCTGGCCTGGCTGCCGCGCGAGGTTCTGCGCCGGCTGCGGCTCCTCATCCGCCCGGATACCGTCCTGCGCTGGCACCGGGATCTGACGAGATGTGGTCATGCCCGTGCCTGCCGGCGGAAGCGGCCTGGCCGCCCGCCCATGGTCCGCTCCATCCGCGCTCTCGTCCTGCGCCTTGGTTCGGGAGAACCCTGGCTGGGGCTATCGGCGGGTGCATGGTGAGCTCGCCACACTCGGCATCACGGCCGCGCCGTCCACGGTGTGGGGGATCCTCAAGCGGGCAGGTCTTGATCCGGCGCCCGAGCGGGCGTCCACCATCTGGGCCGACTTCCTGCGCTCGCAAGCCGACGCCATGCTGGCCGCCGATTTCATCGAGACCGTCACTCTCAGCGGGCAACGCCAGTACATCCTGGCGGTCATCGAGCACGCCACCAGGCGCGTCCGTGTGCTCGGCACCACCGCTCACCCGAGCGCGACCTGGGTCGTCCAGGCGATCAAGAACCTGGTGATGGATCTGGACGATGCGGGCCGCCGGGCGCGCCTTTCTGCTCCGAGACAGGGATGGGAAGTTCCCCGCCCTCATGGACGAGGTCCTCACCGAAGCCGGCATCAAGACGGTGCTCACCGGTATCCGGATGCCGCGGATGAACTCGATCATGGAGCGGTGGGTGCAGTCATGCCGCCACGAGCTTCTCGACCGCTGCCTCGTATGGAACGAACGCCACTTCCGGCACACCCTGAGCGAGTACGAACGCTTCTACAACCAGCACCGAGCCCACCAGGCCCTGAACCAAGCAGCCCCGCTGCGCACCGTCCCCGATCCGATCACGGACCCCAGGTGCATCATCGACCTGAACATACGCCGACGAGACCGGCTCGGCGGCGTCCTCCACCCGTACTCACATGCCGCTTGACCTGCATGGACGGAATTGTCGGCAGGCGCACTGCCATGTGCCCACAATCTCCGTTCGTCATATAGTGTAGAAGGTACAGTGTAAGGCGTACAGCGATCTCGATGCGGAGGCGTGTCATCGACAAGGGGCAAGAGATACCAACAATCGTCGCGCGAATGTGGGGTCAGGAGCCCAAGACGTCTCACGGGCCGCGGCCGAGCCTGACCCTGGACCGGATAACCGAGGCCGCCATCGGGATCGCGGATGCCGAAGGGTTGGCGGGGGTGCGGATGAGTAGTGTGGCGGCGCGTCTCGGCGTGTCGCCTATGGCGCTGTACGGCTATGTCGGCAGCAAGGAAGAACTGCTCACGGCGATGGTGGACGCGGCCACGCCCCCGCCGCCCGAGCCCGGCGGGCAGCACTGGCGGGACTATCTGGCCGCCTGGAGCCGGGCCTACCGTGACTTCCTGCTCGGCAGCCCCTGGCTGCTGGAAGTGTCACCGCTGGCTCCGCCGACCGGGCCGCGCGCGCTGGACTGGCTGGACCGGTTGCTGGTCGCGCTGTCCGGCGTCGGGCTGAAGCCCGGCGAGGGCGTCAACATCGCCACCGCCCTGTCCGCGTACGCCGTCAGCTCCGCCGCCCTCGCCCACAGCCTGCGGGGCGGAGCGGACGAGACGGACATGGCGGCGCCCGGCGACTACGGCGCGATACTCGCCCGCCTGGTCGACCCGGCGCGCTTTCCGGGCCTGTCAGCGGCCCTCGGCGCCGGCGCCTTCGGCGGCGGGCAGGAGTGGGTCGAGGACGCCGACTTCACCTTCGGTCTCGGCCTGCTCCTCGACGGCATTGAGGCACTCATCACCCTGAGAGCGAAGGAAGAACAATGATCGAAGTAGTACGCGCCGCCGACCTGGGCGAGAAATACCGCCGAGCCATAGCCGAGGTCTTCGTCGACGGGTTCGGCCCCGACTTCTCCTTCTTCTCCAAAGACCCCGTGCAACTCACCGAAGCCCTGGAGCACGCTCTGGTGCTCGACCTGTTCTACGTCGCCCTCGCCGAGGGGCGGCCCGCCGGGATCGTCGCCTGCACCAACGGCAGGCAACCGTCGCTCCGGCACGACGGACGCCAGTTCCGCCGGCATCTCGGCCTTTACAAGGGAACCGTCGCCGACATCGTCTTCAGTCGCAGGTTCGGCCCGACGCTCCCGTACGCCAAGGACAGGAGGGCCTCACTTGAGTTCGTCGCCACCAGCGCGATGCACAGAGGCCGAGGCGTGGGCACGGCCTTGCTGTCCCACCTGCTCGCCCTGCCCCAGTACGACGAATACGTGCTGGAGGAGATCTCCGACATCAACGCTCCGGCCCTGCACTTGTACGAGAAGCTCGGCTTCCGCGAGTACAAGCGGAAGAAGGTGCGCCACACCAGGTGGTCAGGGATCAACTACTACATCTCCATGCGGCTCGTTCAAAGCTGATGTTTGAGCGCGCCATGCGTGTAGCGTGCGCGGATCCGTGCCGCGACAGGAACGATCAGGAGACGGCTCTGTGTACATTCAGCAACACGGAGGGTTGACAGATGAACGGCCGGCGCATGGAGGCACGGCCCGAGCCGCTGCGGAGGGACCCGCTGGAGTTGCGAGACCTGGCAGAGCGTCTCGTCGAGATCACGATGACCCTCCTTGCGCCTGAACAAACGCAAGGTCAGAGCCCTGCCAGTGCCGCTCCCTCTACTGCGGGTCGCCCTCCTGCGGAGCCTGCCAGCGCCGGGACAGTTGGGCGATGGCGCGGGTGCTGCGCAGCCGGGGTGGACCGGAGTAGATCAGGGGCATGGAGAGCATCCGAACGAGAAGTTCATATGCGGATCGGCCGACCGTGACTTTCCGGTCGAAGGCGCCCCATGCGCCGTTATGGATTGGTCAGCACGGCAATCACTCGTTTGCCTCGTGCGTGTCCGGTCCCGGTCAGCTTGTGGGCCTGGCCGATGTCTTCGAGTGGATAGGTCTCCTCGACGATCGGCCTCGCGGCCCCGGCGTGACGATTGAGCGTATGGCGTATCCCATGCCGCTGCTGGCGGTGGTCATCATCCGGGCGCCCCGGCGTAGCAGGCGCCGGTGGCGTGCGCCTGCCGAAAACTACGTCCATGCAGGTCAAGTCGCATGTGAGTACTCGTGGAGTACGCCGCCGAGCCGGTCTCGTCGGCGTACATTCAGGTCGATGATTCGCCCGGGGTCCGTGATCGGATCCGGTACGGGACGCAGCGGCGCCGCTTGGGCCAGGGCTTGATGGGCTCGGTGCTGGTTGTGGAACCGTTCATACTCGCGCAGGGCGTGCCGCAGGTGGCGTTCATTCCACACGAGGCAGCGGTCCAGGAGTTCGTGGCGGCACGACTGCACCCACCGCTCCATGATGGAGTTCATGCGCGGCATCCGGATGCCGGTGAGTACGGTCTGGATACCTGCGTCGGCGAGCACCTCATCCATGAAGGCGGGGAACTTCCCATCCCTGTCACGGACCAGAAAGCGCGCCCGGCAGCCCGCATCGTCCAGATCCATCACCAGATTCCTGATCGCTTGGATAACCCAGCGCGCTCGGGTGCGCGGTGTGACCGGCTCTCCCGATCTCGGACTACTACGGCGGTTCCGCCCCATCCCAGCCCGATCGGCCGACGGTGAACCCGGCTTTGGCCACCGTGCTGGCGGCGGGGGCGAAAGCAGAACCGGGACGGTTCCCACGTTCACTTGCTGATCCCTTGACGACGGAGGAGCCCGACTATGCCCCCCGCGGCCTCCACGGTTACCCCGCAGCACTTCACGGTGGCCTCCTCAGCAGACGCACAAAGACCCGCCGGGAAGTTCCCCACCCGAAAGAAGAGATGGAGACGTACCGCACCCGGCCCAGATCAGTCAGGTTCGAGCCGGTGTCAACCAGGCGTAACACGCCGATTCCTTGCGTACTCCCGTTCGTCTCGTTCGCCGGACCCGCCCCATCTGACGGTGCTGAAACGTCCCGGCTTTGTCAGGGCCGCTTGCCACCCTCCCCAGCACCTCCCGGATCAGGCTGCCCTCAACTTCGACCAGCTTGCTGCGACAAGACAGCGGCGAAGGTCTCTCACCTCCGCAAGATCCACAAGCGCCTCGTGGCGCACCCATGCACATCGACACCGTGTTCCTCAACCGCCTGTGCGTCTTGTTCGTCATGGAGATCGAGACACGCCGTGTGCACCTGATTGGCGTCACCTCCAATCCAACGGGCGCGTGGACCACCCAGCAAGCCCGGAACCTGCTGATGGACCTGGGTGAACACGCCGATGCCTTCAGGTTTCTCATCCGGGACCGTGACGGCAAGTTCTCCCGCTCGTTCGATGAGGTGTTCACCGCCGCTCGTATGAGGGTCATCAAGACGCCCGTCCGGTCGCCACGGGCAAACGCGTTCGCGGAACAGTTCGTGGGAACACCACGCCGTGAGTGCCTCGATCACCTGCTCATCCATGGTGAGCGGTACCACAGAGCAGCCTGATCACCCGGCAAACGCCCAGCTCAACAACAGTGTCCACGTTTTGGCACCGCACAGGCGTTCAGCCCTGACGGGCGGACGTTGGCCACCAGCAGCCAGGACACCACCGTCTGGCTGTGGGACGTCACCCGCCCCGGCCGCCCGTCGGTGTCGTCGGTCCTGTACGGCCACGGCACCTACGTGGACTCGGTGGCTTTCAGCGGCGACGGTCGTTTGCTCGCGATCGGCGGCGGAGCCGACCACCCGGCCCGGCTGTGGGGCGTCGATCCCGTACTCGCGAATCGGGCCGTCTGTCGCCAGGGCGTACCCGGCCCTCATGGCCGGGCAGTGGGCGAGCTACTTCTTCCCGAGGGGGACGTGGCGGGAATCCTGGTGATGGCCCGGGCATGGGACGAGCGGCGCGCCCTTCGCCGGCCGCCGGCTTTGCACCTGCGGTTTTGTGGGCCTCAAGGATCTTTCAAGGTTTCCGTCGGGCCACGTTGACATATTGGTGCCACAACCGCCGAGACCCTTCAACGTAACCTTTCGAGTTGATCACTGGGGATGTCGCCCGGGACGCTTGCGGGTGCTGACCGAAAGCTCGTCGTCCTCATCCGTTTATGTCTTCTGCTCCACGTGGCCGTCTGCCCGGATTCCGTGGTGCGCAAGATGGGGGGAGCAAATCCATGAGCATCATGAACCAGGCGGGTGGTCGGGAAGGGAAGGATCTCGCGGCTGATGCTCTTCCCGTTCACCTCTTGCCAGTGCTCCAGCAGCTGCTGTGTCAACGGCCGAGTGCGTGTCGCCGCTGGTGGCCAAGTAGAGGTCCCCAGGTGTTCGTA
>NZ_BAAAZP010000059.1:0-15965 GCF_039536965.1 Nonomuraea antimicrobica
GCGGCCACCACCGCGGCGGCCGCGTTCAGCAGCACGATGTCGCGCACCGGGCCCCGCTCGCCGCCGAGCACGGCGCGGGCCACGTCCGCGTTGTGCCGCGCGTCGCCGCCCCGCAGGTCGTCGAGCCTGGCCCGCGGGATCGACAGGTCGAGCGGGTCGAAGGAGGTACGGGTCACCGCGCCCCGGCGTACGACCCAGACCGTGGAGGGCCCGCAGGTCGTCAGCTCGTCGAGCCCGTCGTCGCCCCGGAAGACGAGCGCGGAGCAGCCGCGCTCGGCCAGCACCCCGGCGATGACCGGCGCCATCGTCGGATGGTAGACCCCCACCGCCTGCGCGGGCGGCAGCGCCGGGTTGGTCAGCGGCCCCAGGAAGTTGAACACCGTGGGCACGCCCAGCTCGCGGCGCGGGCCCGAGGTGCGTTTCAGCGCCGGGTTGAACACCGGGGCGAAGCAGAACGTGATGCCGACCTCGTCCACCACCTCGACCACGGAGGCGGGCGGCAGGTCGATGACCACGCCGAGCGCTTCGAGCACGTCCGCGGAGCCCGCGGCGGAGGAGGCGGCCCGGCTGCCGTGCTTGACCACCTTCGCCCCCGCGGCGGCGGCCACGACGGCGGCCATGGTGGAGATGTTCACGGTGTCGGCCCGGTCGCCGCCGGTGCCGACGAGGTCGACCGGGTCTCCCGCGACCCGGATCGCGGACGACCTGGCAAGCAGACCGTCGGCCAGCCCCGACACCTCCGCCACGCTCTCGCCCTTGGCCCGCAGCGCGACCGCGAACGCAGCGATCTGGGCGTCGGTGGCCCGCCCCGACACGATCTGCTCCATGGCCCAGGCGGCCTGGCGCGAGGTGAGCGACCCGCCGTCGAGCAGCGTGGTGAGGAGCCGCGGCCAGGTGGTGATCATGAGTGTCCCCTTCTCGTCAGTGCTCGACGGGGGACACCCACCAAAAACGGTGACGGCCGCCTCGCCGAGGCGGCCGTGTGCGCATGCGCCGGGTGGTCCGCCTAGGAGGCGGGCCACCACTGGGACGAATACGCGATCATGCCCTCAACATAGCAGATGCCCTTGATCCACATATCACGCCAGGCATCTATGTCGCCTGCACCCATGCGGCGCGCCGCGCGGACCGCCTAGGGTGCGGGGTATGGGGAACGAGCTGACGGGGCGGACCGCGCTGGTGACGGGGGCCGGGAGCGGCATCGGGGCGGCCTGTGCCCGGCGGCTGGCCGCGGCGGGCGCCAGGGTGCTGGTCGTCGACATGCGGGCCGAGTCCGCCGGGAAGGTGGCCGCCGAGGTCGGCGGCACGGCCGTGGTGGCCGATCTGAGCGATCCCGGCTTCACCGCGGCACTGCCCGACGAGCCCGTGGACATCGTGGTCAACAACGCCGGGTTCCAGCACGTGGCGCCGATCGAGGAGTTCCCGCCCGAGGTCTTCGCCACGATGATGCGGGTGATGGTCGAGGCGCCCTTCCTGATCGCGCGCCGGCTGCTGCCCGGCATGTACGCCAGGGGCTGGGGGCGGTTCGTGCACATCTCGTCGGTGCACGGGCTGCGGGCCTCGCCGTACAAGTCGGCCTATGTCACGGCCAAGCACGCGCTGGAGGGCTTCTCCAAGGTGGTGGCGCTGGAGGGCGCGGCCCACGGGGTGACCTCGACCTGCGTCTGCCCCGCGTACGTACGGACCGGGCTGGTCGAGGCGCAGATCGCCGACCAGGCACGGGTGCACGGCATCGCCCCCGAGGAGGTCGTGGCGGACATCATGCTGGAGCCCGCCGCGATCAAGCGGCTGATCGAGCCCGAGGAGGTGGCCGAGCTGGTCGCCTACCTGTGCGGGCCTGCCGGGTCGTTCGTCACCGGGGTGTCGCTGCCCGTGGACGGCGGCTGGACGGCCCGCTAGTGGTCAGGCGCTTTCTGGAGCTGCTGGCCAGGGAGGCTTCGGCGGTCGAGTTCGAGGGGCCGATCATCCAGGCCAGGGCCGCCGGCGCGGACCCGGCCGCCATCGAGGAGCTGGAGCAGGCCAAGGTCGAGGCGCTCAGGGTGCGCGCGCTGCTCAAACGGCGCGCGCGGCGGGAGGCGGAGCTGTCGGCCCTGTACGACACGGCGGGCGACCTGGCCGCGCTGCGCGACCTCGACGCCGTGCTGGAGGCGATCGTGCACCGGGCCAGGCAGCTCCTGGCCACCGACGTGGCCTACATGACCCTGCACGACCCCGAGCGGGGCGACACGTACATGCGGGTCACGGACGGGTCGATCTCGGCGAAGTTCCGGGCGTTGCGGCTGGCCATGGGGGCCGGTCTCGGCGGGCTGGTGGCGCAGACGGCCACCCCCTACTCGACGGCCGACTACTTCGCCGACGCCAGGTTCCGGCACAAGGAGCACATCGACGAGGCCGTCAAGGAGGAGGGCCTGGTCGCCATCCTGGGCGTGCCGCTGCGGCTGGGCCAGCGGGTGATCGGCGTGCTGATGGCGGCCAACCGCAGCGCGCGGCCGTTCCACCAGGAGGAGGTGTCGCTGCTGGCCAGCCTGGCCGCGCACGCCGCCGTCGCGATCGACAACGCCCGGCTGCTGCAGGAGACCAGGAACGCGCTGGAGGAGCTGTCCCAGGCCCACAGGACGGCCAGGGAGCACGGCGAGGCCGTCGAGCGGGCCGCCATGGCGCACGACCGGATGACCTCGCTGGTGCTGCGCGGCGGCGGGATCGAGGACGTGGCGGCCGTGGTCACCGACGTGCTGGGCGGGTCGCTGGCCGTGCTCGACGACCTGGGCCGGGCGATCAGCGGCGACGTGGGCGAGCTGGACGCCGGGGTGTTCGAGGCGGCGCAGGCGTCGCGGGCGCTGGGGCGTACGGTGCGCAGGGGCGACCTGCTGATCGCGTCCGTGGACGTCGGCGGTGAGCCGCTGTGCACGCTGATCCTGCGCAGCGACGACGCCGACGAGCGCATCCTGGAGCGGGCGGCGCTGGTGTGCGCGTTGCTGCTGCTGTTCCGCAGGAGCGTGGCCGAGGCCGAGGGGCGGGTCAGGGGCGAGCTGCTGGACGACCTGATCTCGCGCCCCGGCTCGCCCGGCCTGGCCGACCGGGCCAGGCGGCTGGGCATGGACCTGGGCGCGCCGCACGTCGTGGTGGTGGTCAAGCACTCCGGCCAGCGCGAGCGGGCGGCGTTCTGGGCCTCCTCGCAGGCCACCGTACGGCACGGGCTGGCGGCGGGGCGGGGTGAGGAGGAGGTGGTGCTCCTGCTGCCCGGCCAGGACGCCGGCGGTCTGGCGCAGCGGGCGGCGGCCGAGCTGACCACGTCGCTGCACAGCCCGGCGACGGCCGGCGCCTCCCCCGTGGGCGCGACCCAGGTGCGCGACGTCGCCGCCGCCTACCAGGAGGCGCGCAGGTGCGCCGAGGCGCTGATCGCGCTCGGCCGGGCAGGTGACGGGGCGAGCGCGGCCGAGCTGGGGTTCGTCGGGCTGCTCGTCGGCGACGGCCGCGACGTGCGCGGCTTCGTCGACCGCGTGCTCGGCGCCGTGATCGACTACGACGCCCGCCGGGGCACCGCGCTGGGCGACACGCTGACCGCCTACTTCGGCACGGGCGGCTCCCCCTCGCGTACGGCCGAGGTCATGCACATCCACGTCAACACGGTCACCCAGCGGCTCGACCGCGTCGGCAGGCTGCTGGGCGAGGGCTGGCTGGACCCGGAGCGGGCCCTGGAGATCCAGCTCGCGCTCCGCCTGCACCGGCTGGGCCACACATCGGCCCGGAAGACTGTAGGTCCGCACACCATATGAGTGACCCCGGTCACAACCTACGGTGACCGGCATGGCCACTTCCATCAAGAAGATCGTCGCCGCGAGCCTGATCGGCACCACCATCGAGTGGTACGACTTCTTCCTGTACGGCTCGGCAGCCGCCCTCGTGTTCAACCAGCTCTTCTTCCCCGAGTCCGACCCGCTGACCGGCACGCTGCTGTCGTTCCTGACCTACGCCGTCGGATTCGTCGCCCGTCCGCTGGGCGGCCTGGTCTTCGGCCACTTCGGCGACCGCGTCGGCCGCAAGACGCTGCTGGTCGTCAGCCTGCTCATGATGGGCGCGGCCACGTTCCTGATCGGCTGCCTGCCGACGTACGAGACGCTGGGGCCGTCCGCGGCGCTGGTGCTGACGGCGCTGCGGCTGGTGCAGGGCTTCGCGCTCGGCGGCGAGTGGGGCGGCGCGGTGCTGATCGTCTCCGAGCACGGCGACACGGCGCGGCGCGGCTTCTGGGCCTCGTGGCCGCAGGCCGGCGCCCCCGGCGGGAACCTGCTGGCCACCGGCGTGCTGGCGGCGCTGGCGGCCTGGCAGCCGGAGGAGGCGTTCCTGTCGTGGGGGTGGCGGGTGCCGTTCCTGCTGTCGGGCGTGCTGGTGCTGATCGGGCTCTGGATCCGGTTGACGATCAGCGAGTCGCCGGTGTTCGAGCAGGCGCCGCCCGCCGAGCGGGCCCCGATCGTGGGGGTGCTGCGGCATCACTCGAAGGACGTGGTCGTCGCGATCGGCGCGCGCCTGGCCGAGAACATCTCCTTCTACCTGCTGACCGTCTTCGTCATCACGTACGCCAAGCAACAGGGCATCGAGAACTCCACCGTGCTGAACGCCGTGCTGATCTCCTCGGCCATCCACTTCGTGACGATCCCGATGTGGGGGGCGCTGTCGGACCGGCTCGGACGCCGCCCGATCTACCTGGCGGGCGCCGCCGGGATCGGTCTGTGGATCTTCGCGTTCTTCCCGCTCGTGGACACGGGCAACTTCCTGGCGATCACTCTCGCCATCACCGTCGGCCTGCTCTTCCACGGCATGATGTACGGCCCCCAGGCGGCCTTCTTCTCCGAGCTGTTCGCCACCAGGACCCGCTACACCGGCGTGTCCATCGGCGCGCAGCTCTCTGCCATCGTGGCCGGGGCGCTGGCCCCGATCATCGCGGTGGCGCTCTTGCGGGAGTATTCGAGCAGCGTGCCCATCTCCGCCTACCTTGGCGTGGCGGCGGTGCTCACCCTCGCCGCCGTCTTCGCCGCCCGCGAGACCCGGGGCAGCGACCTCACAGAAGGGATCCACACGCGATGAAGGTCACCACGCCGAGGCTCACCCAGCACGTCCTGACCGTCGAGGGCAGGACCACCGGGGAGCCCGTGCTGTTCGTGCACGGGAACGTCTCCTCCAGTGCCTTCTGGCGCGACACCCTGGCGGCGCTGCCCGAGGGCTACCGGCCGCTCGCGGTGGACCTGCGCGGGTTCGGCGACAGCGACCCCGCGCCCGTGGACGCCACCCGGGGCCTGCGCGACTACTCCGACGACGTGATCGAGCTGGTCGAGGCGCTGGGCCTGGACGGGGTGCACCTGGTCGGCTGGAGCCTGGGCGGCGGCGTCGTGCTCCAGGCGCTGCGCGACCGCCCGGCCCTCGTCAGGAGCCTCACGCTGGTCAACCCCGTCTCCCCGTACGGCTGGGGCGGCACAGAGGGCCCAGACGGGCGGCTCACCCACCCGGACGGCACGGGCGCGGGCGCCGGCGCGGCCAATCCCGACTTCGTCAGCCGGCTCCAGGCGGGCGACCTGTCGGAGGAGTCCCCCACGTCGCCGCGCAACGTCTTCCGCTCCACCTACGTCAAGAACCCCGTGCCCGACGAGGACTTCTACGTCGCCGCGATGCTGACCACCCGCGTCGGCGAGACCCACTACCCGGGTGACACCGCCGCCTCCGACGCCTGGCCGGGCGTGGCGCCGGGCAAGACCGGCGTGCTCAACTCCATCGCCCCCACCCACTTCCGGCTCGACGACCTCCACGAGATCGACCCCAAGCCGCCCGTCCTGTGGGTCAGGGGCGCCGACGACGTGATCGTCTCCGACACGTCCCTCTTCGACCTGGCCCACCTGGGGACGATCGGCGTGGTGCCCGGCTCGCCCGGCACCCCGGCCCAGCCCATGGTGGCCCAGACCCGGGCGGTGCTGGCGCGGTACGGCGCGTACCGGGAGGTCGTGCTGGACGACTGCGGCCACAGCCCGCACCTGGAGCACCCCGCCGAGTTCAGCCGGCTCCTGGCCGAGCACCTGAAGGGGGCGTAGATGCTGGTCGCGAGCTTACTCACGCCCGCGCCGCACCAGGCCCAGCCGCGCCTCACCGTGCCGGGCGCGGAGCGCGCCGAGGTCGCCGCCCTCGCCGACCTGACCACGGCCGGCACCGTTCGGACCGGCCACACCGACCCGGCCGACTGGGCCGGGCTGCACTCGGCGGCCACGGTCAACCCCACCGGCGTGCCCGGCACGCAGATCGACGGCTACTTCCCCGACACCTCCACCGGCAACGCCACGCACGGCTGGAACCACGACTCCCAATTCGTGATCAGGCTGCCCGACGAGTGGAACGGCGGCCTGGTCGTCAGCGGCACCCCGGGCAACAGGGAGCAGTACGCCAACGACTACACGATCTCCGACTGGGTGCTGTCGAAGGGCTACGCGTTCGCCGCCACGGACAAGGGCAACGTCGGCGTGGACTTCCACCTCGACGGCCGCGAGCCGGGCGACGCCATCGCCGAGTGGAACCGGCGCGTCACCCAGCTCACGGTGGCCGCCAAGGCCGTCGTACGCCAGCGGTACGGCAGGAAGCCCGAGCGCACGTTCGCCGCCGGCATCTCCAACGGCGGCTACCTGGTCAGGTGGCAGTTGGAGAACCGCGGGTGGCTCTACGACGGCGGCGTGGACTGGGAGGGCACGCTCTGGCGGGTCAAGGGCGACAACCTGCTGAACGTCCTGCCTCCCGCGCTGAAGGCGTACCCGGACGAGGCGGGGGTGCGGGCGGCCGGGTTCGCGGCGGGCTCGGAGTTCCTGTGGCCCTTCCACCGGCAGTACTACTGGGAGCTGACCCAGCAGCTCTACCAGAAGGAGCTGGACCCGTCGTACCAGGGCGCGGCGGCCGACTACGACTACGACCGGCGCAGGCCGTACGCGGCCGTGGCGAAGATCGCGCTGACCGGCCGCATCACCAAGCCGCTCATCACCCTCCACGGCACCCTGGACACGCTGCTGCCGATCTCGCGCGACTCCGACGTCTACGCCGAGATGGTCGGCCCGCACCGGCCCTTCCGCTATTACCGGGTCGAGGGCGGCAACCACCTCGACAGCCTCGTGGACGTCTACCCCGACCGTCTCAAACCGATGCTGCCGGTCTTCAGGAGCGCCTTCGAGGAGCTGGAGGGCTGGGTCAGTCCTTGAGGTAGCGATGGCCGCCCGCGCGCGCCAGGCGCACGATGTGCCGCGCGCCGGGCAGCCTCCTGCCGAGCCGGTGCAGCGCGGTGTCGCGGCCCAGGGGCGAGCGCCGCCCCGGGTCGACCCCGGCGGCCGGGTGCACCTCGATCTTGCCCCGGCGCATCTCCAGCGCGAACCGCAGCCCGACCTCCTCCTCCGAGGAGCGCAGCGAGCACATCCAGTTCCCCGGGCCCAGGTGCTCCACGTCCGGCATCAGCCGCTTGACGGGCACCTTGGCCACGAGCTGCCCGGCGAGCCTGCCCGGCACGCCCGCCTCGACCAGGGCCGGCGCGCTCACCTCGCGGGCGCGCCGGCCGGTGCCGCGCATCACCAGCTCCAGGGGCGGGCCGCCGCTCGGCGGCACGTACGGCACCGGCAGCACGACGAACAGGTGCTTGCCGAGGTGCCTGACCTCCACGCCCGGCGACACCAGCGCGATCGACTCGGAGAACGAGCGGGGCTCGACGGCCAGGCCCAGCTCGCCCCGGTCGCTCCAACACGGCACCACCAGCCGCATCCTGGGCCGCTGGGCCAGCACGCCGAGGCAGTTCAGCGGGCCCTCGGGGCGGCTGACGCGGCTCCTGGCCTGGTTGGCGCCGCTGAACATGCGTACGTGCACCTCCCACTGGCCCGGCCGCAGCGGCTCGCCCACGGCGGCGGTGCTGATGTCGAGCCTGCTCTCCCCCCTGATCCTGATCCGGACCCGGCGGCGGCCGTCCTGGACGCGCTCGACGTGCTGGGTCAGCGGCAGGAAGTGCACGAGCCCGGTCTCGGTGTGTCGGACGTAGACCTCGATGCGGGCACGTTCGACGGCGTCGGTGACGTCGGTGACGTCCGGCGAGAGTTGCTTGGTGTCCAGCGGGCGCGGCGGTGACCAGTGCAGGCGGTCGCCGTCCACCACGTACCTGTCAGGTGTGCCGTCGCCGGCCAGCACCTCCACGCTCAGCCCCAGCACCAGGACGTGGGCGTCCCAGCTCACCTCGGTGAGGTCGGCGCGCAGGCCGGCGCGCTTGGTGGAGTTGCCCAGCAGCACGATCTGGTCCAGGCGGCCCGTCCGCACGTACGCGGCGACCAGGCGGAGCTGGACCGGCAGGTGGCGGTCGAGGGTCTCGGGGAAGCGCCGCTGCATCAGCTCCTGCACGACGCGGAAGTACACGCCCCGGTCCACGGAGGAGTCGGCGAACTTGGCGGTCACCAGCGGGCGCAGGACGGCGTAGCGGAACCAGTAGGCGTACATGCGGTCGCGCTGGCGGCCCTCGCCCTCGTAGGCGTCGATGTCGTCGAGCAGCGCGTGCAGCTCCTTGACGATCGCGCGCGGGTCCTCCTCGGCGTCCGGGCGCGGCCCGAGGTGGCAGCAGACGTGCTCGGCCAGCACGACGAGGACCTTGGCGTGCAGGTAGGCCCGCAGCACGAACGCCTGCTCGCCCATGCGCCCGCCCGGCACGGCGAAGCCCAGCTCGTGCTCCTCCAGGAATGCGCGGCGGTAGAGCTGCTGCGGGAAGAGCACGCTGAGCAGCCGGTCGCGCAGGATGTCGGCGTGGGCGGTGCTGCGTCCGAACGCGGTCAGCGGCGGGCCGTAGTCGCGGACCAGGCGGCCGACCAGCACGTCCGCGTCGGTCTCGACGGCGCGCTCGTGCATGCGCTCGACGGCGTCGCGTTCCAGGCGGTCGCGCTGGTCGAGGAAGAACACGTATTCGCCGGCCGCCGCGGCCAGGCCCACGTTGCGCGCGCGCATCGGCGTCCCCGTGTGCGGCAGGTGCAGCGTGCGGACGTTCGGGCGGACGGTGGCGATGGTGTCCAGCCGCTCGGCGATGCCGTCCGTGGACCCGTCGTCCACGAAGATCACTTCGTATTCGTCCGGGGGCATCGTCTGCTCCAGCGCGGAGCGGATGCACGCGTCGGCGGTGTCACCCGGATTGTGGACATTGACGATCACACTGACCTTCACACCCATGCGGCCAGCGTGCGCCCGTATACAGGATCGGGCGCGACGGCTTGCCGATTAGAGGCGGAAAGTTGACCTGTTAATACCAGCCCACGGACTGTGAGTGGCCCCAGGCAGCACAGGGCGTGCCGTAGCGGCCCTTGATGTAGCCGAGGCCCCACTTGATCTGGGTGGCGGCATTGGTCTGCCAGTCGGAGCCCGCGCTGGCCATCTTGGTGCCGGGCAGCGACTGCGGGATGCCGTACGCGCCGGAGTAGCGGTTCATCGCCCGCTCGTTCCAGCCGCTCTCCTTGTGCCAGAGCCGCTCCAGGCAGCCCCACTGGTCGCCGCCGAACCCGAACGAGGACAGCATGGCCTTCGCGGTGGCCTTGTTGCTGCCCGGCGAGGGGTCGCTGCCGGGCGGGAAGTTGATGGCGGGGAAGCCGTTGCCGCCTGGGGCCTGCTTGGGCACGACCCAGTCGAGGTCGGCGTTCTTGCCGGCCGCCCCCTCGCGGTCCTTCTTGAGCTTGTCGGCACGGGCCGCCTGCTCGGCCTCGGCCTTGAGCACGTCGGACTCGGGGTCGGGCGCGTAGAGGTCGCCGCTGGCCAGCTTGCCCAGGTCCTGGAGGCTGAAGGGGTCTTGGGGCGGCTGCTTGGCGTTCTCGATGGCGCGGTAGGTGACGAACCCTCCGCCGCCGAAGACGGTCACCACCGTGAGGACGGTGATGACGACGCGCTTGGGAGTGACGCGCGAGGGCCTGCGCGCCGCACGACGTCGTTCCTTCGCGGGGCGCTCGCTCAACTGCGGACCTGGGCTCACGATGGATGAGCTTGCCCTGTCCTGGGGGGTGCTCCGCAACCGAAACGCGAGAATCGCTTGGCGTAAATTTCACCAACTGGCAGGTTAGCGTCTCGTTTCCGAAAAATTGTGACTTTGGTCACACCGGGAACCGGCCTCCCTTCAGGCGCCCGTCACCGAAGGGAAGCCGCTTTCAGGGTGGCGTGCGCACTTCGGGATCTCATCCGCGCCGTGTCACAGTTTGATGACACATACCGGATAATCGGGACATGGAATAATAATGTGCGCGTGGCTGGCATCCTTCTCGTTGAAGACGATCCCTCGGTCCGTACAGCTCTGGAGCTGGCGCTGACCCGGCAGGGACACTCCGTCACGTCGTACGCGACGGGCGAGGAGGCCCTCGACCACATCAGGGCCCGCCGCCCCGAGATCGCGATACTCGACGTCATGCTCCCCGGCATCGACGGCGTCGAGGTGTGCCGCCGGGTGCGCAAGCTCGACCAGCTCCCCGTCATCCTGCTCACAGCCCGCGGCGACGACCTCGACGTGGTCGTCGGGCTGGAGGCCGGCGCCGACGACTACGTGGTCAAACCGGTCGAGCCCCGCGTCCTGGACGCCCGGATCCGCGCCGTGCTGCGCCGGGCCGAGTCCGCCGCCTCCGACCGCATCACCTTCGGCGACCTCGTGATCGACCGGGGCGCATTGAAGGTCATGCTGGCCGGCAAGGAGATCCACCTGACCCCCACGGAGCTGCGACTGCTGCTGGAACTCGTACGGCACCCCGGCCAGGTGCTCAACCGCCGCTACCTGCTGCGCGTGGTGTGGGACCACACGCACATCGCCGACTCCCGCCTGGTGGACGCCTGCGTGCAGCGGATCCGGGCGAAGATCGAGCCCAAACCCGCCGAGCCCGTGTTCATCCACACCGTCCGCGGCTTCGGATACCGGTTCAGCCCCCCGTGATCCCCCGCCCCACGGGACTGCGCGCCCGCCTGGTCATCACGTTCACGCTCGTCGCCGTCACCGCCTCGCTGCTGGTGGCCACCATCGGCTTCGAGCTGGCCAAGACCGCGCTCGTCACCCGGGCCGAGACCACCGCGCTCGACCTGGTGACCAGGGAGCTCGGCAGCATCACCTTCCCGATCGGCAAGCTCAGGCCCGGCGAGGCCGCGCCCACCTCCAGGGAGCTCGACCGGGTGGCCCACGCGCTCAGCGGGCCCGGCCGCAGCGTGCTGGTCGAGTACGGCCACCAGGTCTCCTCCGAGGGCCCCCTGTCGATGAACGACGTGCCCAACGAGCTGCACGGCCGGGCCAAGCAGAGCGTCGTCACCCAGCGCAAGATCATCGACAACGAGCTGTACCTCATCGTCGGCGCCGAGGTCTACCGCGACAACGCGGGCGTGGCCGAGGCCACCGGGCTGCGCGCGTTCGTCTTCTTCCCCATGCGCGACGACGAGGCCCAGCTCGCCACGCTCAGGAACACGCTCACCCAGACGGGCGTGGTCATCGTGCTGATCGCCCTGGTCGTGGCGCTGCTGTCGGCCCGGCAGGTGCTGCTGCCGGTACGGCGGCTGAGCGCGGCGGCCCAGGCGCTCGGCCGGGGCCACCTGGACACGCGCCTGCCCGTGCACGGCCAGGACGAGCTGGCCGGGCTGACCGCCAGGTTCAACGACGCCGCCGCCGCGCTGGAGCTGAGCGTGTCGGAGCTGCGCTCGCTGGAGGCCATGTCGCGCCGGTTCGTGGCCGACGTCTCGCACGAGCTGCGTACGCCGCTGACCGCCATGACGGCCGTGGCCGACATGCTCTCGGACGAGGCCGAGCACCTCCCCGAAGCGCCCGCGGAGGCCGTACGGCTGGTGCTGCGGGAGATCGAGCGCCTGCGCGAGCTGGTCGAGCACCTCATCGAGATCAGCCGCTTCGACGCCGGCACGGCCACGCTCAACCTCGAACCCGTGAGCGTGGCCGACGCCATCGAGGACTGCCTGAAGGTACGCGGCTGGAGCGACCAGGTGACGGTGAGGGCGTCCCAGGGCCTGACCGCCAACCTGGACACGGGCAGGTTCGACGTCATCGTGGCCAACCTCGTGGGCAACGCGCTCAAGCACGGCCTGCCCCCGGTGGTGGTCGCCGCCAGGGCCACGGAGAACGGCCTGGAGGTGAAGGTGCGCGACCACGGCAAGGGCATCCCGCCCGAGGCGCTGCCGCACGTCTTCGACCGCTTCTTCAAGGCCGGCGCGGGCCGGACGCGCAGCCACGGCAGCGGGCTGGGCCTGGCCATCGCCAGGGCCAACGTCCAACTGCACGGGGGCACGATCTCCGTGCGCCCCCAGAACCCCGGCACCCTCTTCACGGTCTGGCTCCCCCACGTATGAAGCCCATCCGCACCCTTCTGGCGCTCACCGCCCTGCCGGCCGTCCTGCTGGCCGTCCTGCTGGCCGGCACGGCCTGCGGCATCTCCCCCACCGACGTACAGGACCGGGGCAACGCGCCCACCATCGCGATCCCGCCGCCGTCCAAGACGATCTTCCTCATCAGGGGCGGGAAGCTCGCCCTGGAACCGGCCGACGTCGACGACGACACCGTCGCGAGCCTGCTGACGGCGCTCTTCGCCGCCTCCACGCAGCCCTTGGGCGACCGGGACACGGCGCTGCGCGCCTTCACCTACCTGCGGATCAAGGACTCGATCAACCCGCCGCAGCGCGACGAGGTCCAGCTCCCGCGCACCTCGACGCTGACCGTCTACATCAGCGGCGACGGCACGCTGACCAACCTGGGCAAGGCGCAGATCGTCTGCACGGCCCAGCAGGACGCGGCGTTCGAGCAGGTCAAGATCGTACGGGTGAACGAGAACCGCCCCGCCAAGACGGAGGGGCAGTTCACGTGCGGCCAACTCGAGGACATCACATCGTGATGTCCTCCAGCATCTCCGTCACCAGGGCGGCGATCGGAGAGCGCTCGGACCTGGTCAGCGTGACGTGGGCGAACAGCGGGTGGCCCTTGAGCTTCTCCACCACCGCCACGACGCCGTCGTGCCGACCGACCCGCAGGTTGTCGCGCTGGGCCACATCGTGGGTGAGCACCACCCGTGAGTTGGCGCCGATCCTGCTCAGGACGGTGAGCAGCACCCCGCGCTCCAGCGACTGGGCCTCGTCCACGATCACGAACGCGTCGTGCAGCGACCGGCCGCGGATGTGCGTCAGCGGGAGCACCTCCAGCATGCCCCTGTCGAGCACCTCCTCGATCACCTCGGGCGAGGTGATGGCGCCGAGCGTGTCGTAGACCGCCTGGGCCCAGGGGCCCATCTTCTCGCCCTCGGTGCCGGGCAGGTAGCCGAGCTCCTGGCCGCCGACGGCGTAGATGGGGCGGAAGACGATGACCTTGCGGTGCTGGCGGCGCTCCAGCACGGCCTCCAGACCCGCGCAGAGCGCCAGCGCCGACTTGCCGGTGCCGGCCCGGCCGCCGAGCGAGACGATGCCGATCTCCGGGTCCATCAGCAGGTCGAGCGCGATGCGCTGCTCGGCGGAGCGGCCGTGCAGTCCGAAGATCTCGCGGTCGCCCCGTACGAGGCGTACGGACTTGTCGGGCTGCACCCGGCCCAGCGCCGAGCCCTTGGCCGACAGCAGCCGCAGGCCGGTGTGCGCGGGCAGGTCTCTGGCCTCGTCCAGGTCGGCGGTGCCCACGTCGAAGAGCGTCTCGACGTCTTCGGCGGTCACCTGGATCTCGGTCATCCCCGTCCAGCCGGATTCGTCCACCAGTTCGGCGCGGTACTCCTCGGCCGACAGGCCGATCGAGGCCGCTTTGACCCGCATCGGCAGGTCTTTCGACACCAGGACGACGTCACGGCCCTCGGCGGCCAGCGAGCGGGCCACGGTGAGTATCCGCGTGTCGTTGTCGCCCAGGCGGAAGCCGACGGGCAAGATGGACGGGTCACTGTGGTTGAGCTCCACCCTGATCGTGCCATCCCCAGTCGGCATCGGCTCGTCCAGCCTGCCGTACTGGACCCGTAGCTCGTCGAGGTAGCGCAGGGCCTTCCTCGCGAAGTAGCCGAGCTCGGGATGATGCCGCTTGCCTTCCAGCTCCGTGATGACCACGATCGGAAGGACGACATCGTGCTCGGCGAACCGGGTCATTGCCGCCGGGTCGGCCAGCAGGACCGAAGTGTCCAGCACGTACGTGCGCTTGGCCGACTGGTGAGTAGGGTTGCTCGAGGACACTGCCACACGTTCTCCCCCGGGTACCCCTTGGTGCGGGCACCCTGCAGACGAGGTGGGAATCGGACCGGACCCGCGTCCCCGACCGCGTACTGCCGTCGGCGCCGGATCCGGCCCCCTCGGCAGATGTTGGTGCAAAGGCGGGCCCTCTCCGAAATGTCCGGCCTGTGACCGGACACTTCCAACGTTACGTCCTGGATACCCGAATGTCGTGTCAGGAACCGTAACGTCGGTGTCTCGCAGCGTAATCACGCAGCGCTCGCAGGAAGTCGACCCTGCGGAAGTCCGGCCAGTACGCCTCGTGGAAGTAGAACTCAGAATGAGCGCTCTGCCAGAGCATGAAGCCGGACAGACGCTGCTCGCCCGAGGTCCGGATGAGGAGGTCCGGGTCGGGCTGGCCGCGAGTGTAGAGATGCTCCGCGATGTGCTCGACATCGAGCACCTCGACGAGGTCCTCGATGCTCGCTCCCTTGCTCGCTTGCTCTTGGAGCAGTGAGCGCACCGCATCGGCAATCTCACGCCTTCCTCCATACCCAACTGCAACGTTCACAATCAGGCCCGGACGGTGTGATGACGCTTCTTTTGCATTTTTCAGGACATTAGCCGTGCGGTCCGGGAGCAGATCGAGCGCGCCGACGGGGCTGATGCGCCAGCCCTCCGCCACCAGCTCCTGCGTCACGTCCTCGATGATGCGCAGGAGCGGCTCCAGCTCCTCCCTCGGACGGTTGAGGTTGTCGTTGGACAACATCCACACCGTGACGACCTCGACGCCGGTCTCCCGGCACCAGCCGAGCAGCTCGGAGATCTTGTCCGCACCCTTGCGGTGGCCCGAGGCCACGTCGCGCATCCCCATCGCCCGCGCCCAGCGGCGGTTGCCGTCGATGATGACCCCGACGTGCCGGGGGATGCTGTCCTTCGACAGCTTGGCCTCCAGCCGGTGTTCGTACAGCCGGTAGACCAGATCGCGCACGCCCACGGAGTGCCTCCCCAGCGGTGCTCGTGCCTTTGGTCACATGCCTTAACAGGCAATTATCACCGCGAATCAACCGTGCCTGCTCCGAGTACCGCATTCTGCGCCATATCTCTACCTTCTAGACACCCTTCCGCCTCATTCACGAGCTGGCGCACGAACACCGACAGCTCCGAGGACGTCAGCACCGCCCGGGCGCCCTCGCCCGTGGCGGCCCACGCCTCCACGTAGGCCCTCCTGGTCAGCCGCCACTCGCCGGGCCCCGGCTGCCACACCGGGATGGTCCTGAGCTGACAGCGCAGCTCGCCGCCGCCCGCCAGCCCCTTGCGGGTGCGGTAGCGGAAGGAGAACAGCTCATCGTCGGGCTCCTCGCCGGGGAAACGGTCGTCGGGGTCGGTCCACCGCACGGCCTCTCCCCGGCCCTGGCGGGCCTCGTCCACGCCGTGCGCCAGCCGGGCCAGCAGCCAGCCGCACCGCTCACCGACGCTCCCGTACGAAGTGCCGTCGCGATGCAGCTCCAGGGTGACCTCGTACGGCATGCCGACGCTGTCCGTGCACGCGACGGGCGTGACGGTAAGGTACGAGCCATCGACGCAGCGTAGTCCCCCCATTCCCTCCCCGTTTCCGCCCCCTTGCCGGTTAAACCGCCGCCGCGATCAGCGCAGGCCGGGCAGGCGTGCCCACCATCGGCGCCGGGGCGGCGGCTCGGCCTCCGGCATCCGGCCGCGCTCGCGCAGCCAGGCCGCGAAGTCGGCGGCGTCGGTGCGGTAGTCGGGCGGCGGCGTGGTGCGAGCCCGCGCGTACG
>NZ_BAAAZP010000060.1:0-51290 GCF_039536965.1 Nonomuraea antimicrobica
CGGCGTGTCGTGCTGGTGCGCGAGCGCGCCGCGGGCACCGAGGACATCGCCAGGGCCACCTCGGCCGCGGTGGCGCGGCTCACCGCCGCCCACGCCGGCAACGACCCGGGACCCGGGCCTGTTCGGCTGGTCGGGCTGTTCCCGATCGACCTGGAGGAGGTGGTCGACGTCGCGGTCGCCCTTGAGCCGCCGCGGACGGACTGGGAGACGGCCGCGCGCACGGCGCGGCAGGCGGCGGGCGAGGTGGACGTGCTGCCCGGCGGGCGGTTCGCCCGCGCCACCCACGTGGGCCCCTACGACCAGATGGCGCTGACCGTGCACGCCGTGCTGGCCTGGTGCGCGGAGCGGCGGCAGACGGCACGGGGCCCGATCCGGGAGGTGTACGTGTCCGACCCGGCCGTGACCTGCCCGGAGGAACTGGTGACACACGTGATGATCGGTATGGAGGAGCAATCATGAGTCCTGTGCTGGCCACGTACGGGCCGGTGACGTGCCTGAGCGTGACGGGGGTGGGCGCGCCGGGCGGCGACGAGCACACCGGCGCGATCCGGGCCCTGTACACGGTGGCCTCGGCGATGGGCGGCCCCCCGGCGCCGCTGGAGGGGCTGTGGTGGGTGGAGGAGGACGGCCCCCCGCTGGAGGTCCCGCGCGAGCGGTGGCGCTGGCACATCGTGCTGCCGCTCGCCCAGCCGCCCGCGCCCGGAGCGGTGGAACGCGCGCGCGAGGCGGTGCGGCCGTCCGGGGCCGCCGTCGACCGGGTACGCGTGACGTCCTTCACCGAGGGGGAGTGCGTGGAGGTGCTGCACGAGGGGCCGTTCAGCGAGGAGCACCGGTCGCTGGCGCTGATGGAGGCGTTCATGGCCGAGCGGGCGCTGGTTCCCAACGGGCCGCACCACGAGGTGTACCTGACCCCGCTGGACGACCCGTCCCCGCGCACCGTGCTGCGCCAGCCCGTCCGCCCCGCCGGCGACCCCCCGGCCTGACCCGCGAAAAAAGCAGGTACCCCTACGGGGATTTTCGCCCTCCTGCCCGGGGCGGGGGAGGGGGCACGCTGAGGGGGTGAGCACGATCCGCCCCGGCGCGACCCGATCGTGCGTCCCGAGTTCCCCCTCCCCGAGCCCGGCACGGCCCGCCCGCCGTGCCGGGCTCCCCGCATGACCGGCCACCCCGGCGCGCAACCCCATGTGACGAGCCCTGTGTGACGAGCCCCGTGCGCCGAGCCGCAGGTGCCAAGCCACGGTGTGACGAGCCGCCTGTGCCAAGCCGGACCCGCCTCGGCCCCATGGCATGGTCAAAACTTCCTGTGGCTTCTTGACCAGGGCATCCTCACCGGCCGGACGCGACATAACCTGGGTGCACGACGGCTGCCCGGCGTGCCACCGTGGCACGGCGGCGCACCTCGTCCAAGAGGCACCATGACAGCGGTGACGACCCACACCTCCCGCGGCCGCCCGGGCGGCCTCCCGGCGGAGGTGACGAGTTTCGTCGGACGTCGGCACGAGGTGACCGAGGTCCGGCGACTGCTGGCCGCGTCCAGGGCGGTGACGCTGACCGGCACCGGCGGCGTGGGCAAGACCCGGCTGGCCGTACGCGTCGGCCAGGAGGTCCGCCGCGCCTTCCGCGACGGCGTCTGGCTGGTCGAACTCGGCGCCCTCGACTGCCCCGACGTGCTGGCCGACGCCGTGGCCGAGGCGCTGGAGATCCGCGACGGCGCCGGGCCGCCGCTGACCGCGCTGACCGGCCACCTGCGCGACAAGCAGGCCCTGATCATCCTCGACAACTGCGAGCACCTGCTGGACGCCTGCGCCGTCCTGGCCGACACCCTGCTGCGCCGGGCCCCCGAACTGCGCATCCTGGCCACCAGCAGGCAGGCGCTGGGCATCGCCGGAGAGCAGTCACTGCCGGTGCCGCCGCTGAACCTGCCCGACTGCCGCACCGCGCGCACGTCCTCACTGGACGGCTTCCTGCAGAGCGAGTCAGTGCGCCTGTTCGCCGAACGCGGCCGCGCCGCCCACCCGGGCTTCGCCGTCACCGACGACAACCGCGAAGTGGTGTGCCACATCGTACGCCGCCTCGACGGCCTGCCCCTGGCGATCGAACTGGCCGCGGTGCGGCTGCGCGCACTGTCGGCCCAGCAACTGCTGGACCGCCTCGATGACCGTTTCCGCCTGCTCAGCGCCGGGAGGCGGGCCGTGCTGCCCCGCCACCAGACGCTGCGGGCGCTGATCGACTGGAGTTACGCCCTATGCTCACACGAGGAAAGGCTGCTGTGGCAGCGCGCGTCGGTGTTCGCCGGGGGGATGGACCTGGAGGCGGCCGAGGCGGTCTGCTCCGGCGACGGGATCGCCCGCCAGGACGTCGTGGACCTGGTGATCGCCCTGGTGGACAAGTGCGTGCTGATACGCGAGGACCATCCGGACGGCGTCCGCTACCAGATGCTGGAGACCCTGCGCGCCTACGGGGCCGAGCGCCTGGCCGGTCCGGGGGAGCGGGCTGCGCTGCGCGAGCGGCATCGAGGTTATTACCGCGACCTGGCCGCCCGGGCTCGGGCGGAACTCTTCGGTCCGGATCAGGTTCGGTGGCTGCGGCGCCTGCAGGCCGAGCACGCCAACCTGCGCACCGCCCTGGAATCGGGGCTGGCGTCGCGGGAGACGTCCGCGGAGAGCCTGAGCATGGCCACGGATCTGCTGTATCACTGGATCACCAGTTATTACCCCGGTGAGGGGCGCGGCTGGCTGGAACGAGCCCTGGCCACCGCGCCCGGCCCCGCCCGTAGCCCGGCCCCGCTGCGCGGCCGGGCGCTGTGGGCGGCGGCCTGGCTGGCGATCATCCAGGCCGACCTGCCCGCCGCCACCCGCCTGCTGCGGGAGAGCGAGCGGATCGGGCGGCGGCTGGGCGACGCGTCGATCCTCGGGTACGTGGCACTGTTTCGCGGCATGGCCGCCATGTGCGCGGGACGGGCGCCGGAGGCGATCGACCTGTACCGGCAGGCGCTGGAGCACCACCGCGGCACCGGCGACCCCGCGGCGGCCGCTCTGACGCTGATCCGGCTGTCGATGGCGTACTCCTTCCTGGGCCGCTCGCCCGAGGCGGTGCGGGCGGGACAGGAGTGCCTGGAGCTGTGCGACGCCCACGGGGAGGGCTGGCACCGGGCCTACATGATGACGGCGCTCGGGATGGAGATGTGGCGGCAGGGAGACCTGACGCGCGCCACCGAGCTGGAACGCGGCAGCCTGTCCTTCGACCGGTCGCTGGACGACCTGCTGGGGGCGGGCGTCACCATCGAGGTACTGGCGTGGATCGCCGCCACCCGCGGCGACTTCCAGCGGGCCGCGCGCCTGCTGGGGGTGCTGCGCGGGGTGTGGGGCGCGGTGGGGGCGCCCCTGTCCGGGTTCGGGCATCTGGCCGGATACCACGAGGAGTGCCGGGAACGTACGCGGGCGGCGCTGGGGGAGGCGGCCTACGAGACGGCGCTGCGGCGCGGGGCCGCGCTCGGCCCGCGGGAGGCGCTGGCGTACGCGCTGGGGGAGGACCCCGCCGGCGTACGGGCTTCGCGCACGCGCCCGGGCGACGGGGACGGCGCCGCGGTGCTGACCCGGCGCGAACACGAGATCGCCGGGCTCGTCGCGCGAGGGCTGACGAACAAGGAGATCGCGGCGGCCCTGGTGATCGCGCAGCGGACGGCCGAGGGGCACATCGAGCACATCCTGGCCAAGCTGGGGTTCAACTCGCGGGCGCAGATCGCGGTGTGGGTGGGGGACCACGCCCGCGACGAGCAGGCCACGGACGGCCCTCCGAACGGCTCACCGGACGGCTCTCCGGATGGTGACGGCGGGCACGTGAACGGGGCACGGGCACGCCGACCGGCCGCCCGCGACGCGGATGGGTGCGACGCCGGCGGATGCGCCGACGGGCGGGTGACGAGGGGAGGGCGGCGCTGACTCCGCCGCCTCCCGCGCACTCACCCGGCGGTTGAGGCCGGTCGAGTCATCCGGCGGCACCTCGCGTGCGCTCGCGATGGACGCCCGCGTGGCCGCCGGTGGGCAGCTCGAACCAGGTCACCTGGCCGGCCACCCCCCAGCAGCAGGCCAGGCTCTCCAGCAGCGGCGGGCACGGCGGCGGGCACGGCCGGGCCTGCGTCCGACGGCCGCTCTCCCGGGCCTCGCCCCTGCCCGGGCCGCTATCGAGGTCACTGTCGAAGTCACCGTCGAAGTCACTGCCGAGGCCATGGTCGAAGCCATGATCAAAGCCCGAGCCGAGGTCGCCGTCGATCCCGCGATCGGCGCCACGCCCGGGGCCGCCGCCCCGGCCGGCTCTGTGGACGGCTTTGTGGTCGATCTTGCCGCCCTCGACCTCGCCGCGCAGCAGCCCGTCCTCCAGCCCGATCGTGAGCCGAACGGTGCCCGCGCCGCGGCGTACGGCGTCTCCGACGAGTTCGGCCGCGAGCAGCGCGGCGGTGTCGGCGTGCTCGTTCAGCCCCCAGTGCGACAGCCGGGACGCGATCAGCCCGCGGGCGCTCAGCACCGCGGACGGGTGCCGCGTCAGCACCCACGACACGGCCCGATCGCGGCCGGTCCATCCAGCACGGGCGGCAAGGTGACTGGCCAGGGCCAGGAAGGTGTTCCACGACGGCAGCCGCAGCGCACGCCGGAACGGGCCACGGTGCCCCGGCCGGCAGGTGGTTCCCACGTCGATCCTCCCCCCAAGGTTGACGGGTGTACTTTCAGCCTGCGTACACCACGCCACCCACAACAACCGGAGATATCCCCATACCGATACCTATAGCGGGATTCAGGTAGTCGTCGGGTGGGACGTACCGGTCACACCAGCGCGAGCTGCGCCGCCCGCGGCTCACCCCGCCCGGCCACCGGCGCCCCGCACTCCATCCCGTACACCCGGCACAACTGCTCGATCTGCCCCGTGATGCGCCCCTCATACCCCGGCGACGGCAGCCCCGCCCGGTCGTACAGCTCCTCGTAGCGGCCCACGAGCTGCGGATGCGCCCGCTCCAGCCACTCCACGTACCACTCCCGCGTCCCCGCAGGCAGCCGCAGCACCACCGGCTCCACCACCCGCACCCCCGCCGAAGCGATCCGCCGCACCGTCGCCGCCAGCTGATCGGCGGCGTCACTGAGCAACGGCAGCACCGGCGCCATCAGCACCCGGCACTCCACACCCGCCTCCACCAGCGCCGACACCAGCTCCAGCCGCGCCTGCGCCGACGGCGCCCCCGGCTCCACCGCCCGCCGGATCCGCTCGTCGACGAACGCGATCGACACCGCCACCCGCGCCCCCGGCCGCGCCAGCAGCGGCGCGTCCCGCAACACCAGCGCGCTCTTGGTGTACACCGTGAACGGCGTGCCCGCATCCGCCAGCGCGCCGATCACCCCGGGCATCAGCCGATAGGTCTCCTCGGCCCGCTGGTAGCAGTCGCCGCCGACGCCCACCGCCAGCTCCTGGCCGTCCCAGCGGGCCAGCTCGGCCCGCAGCCGCTCCACCACGTTCGGACGCACCACGACCCGCGTGTCGAAATCACTCCCCGCGTCCAGCCCCAGACGCCGATGCCCGGCCCGGGCACCGCAGCCGCGGCAGGCATGGGCGCAGCCGCGGTAGGGGGAGATGGCCCACTGCTGGGCGACGCCCGCGGCCTGCGGCACCCGCTCGATCACCGTGCGGGCCTGCAGCTCGAAGAAATCGCCCCGCACCACCGCGCGCCGCTCGATCAGCGGGCGGTCGTCGGCGGCGTCAACAAGCGAAAGCGCGTCCCAACCCACACCCCCCAGTGGAACACGTATTCGACTGGGTTTTCAAGCAGTTCCCGCCACCCCGCCCAACCGGCGGGGGAGAAGAACCCCCTAAAATCCGGACGACCGTACCACTTCCAGTCAGGGAGAACCCCCATGGCCTGGCTCCTGCTCGCCTTCGCCATCGCCTCAGAAGTCCTCGCCACCTCCGCGCTCAAACTCAGCAACGGCTTCACCCACCTCGGCTGGAGCATCGTCGTCGCCGCCGGCTACATCACCTCCTTCGCCCTGCTCGCCCAGGTACTCAAACTCCAGCTCGACGTGGGCACCGCCTACGCCGTCTGGTCCGGCGCGGGCACCGCCGCCATCGCCCTCATCGGCGCCGCCTTCATGGGAGAGACCCTCACCCCCCTCAAGATCGGCGGTATCCTGCTCATCATCGGCGGCGTCGTCGTCCTCAACCTCGCAGGTGGCCATTGAACCCACACCACGAGCCCCCGGCACGCCCCCGCACCGCCCCCGCCCAAGCCCGCAGCAGGCACCGCCGCGCCACCCTCCTCAACGCCGCCGTCGACCTGCTCACCCAAGGCGGATTCGCCGCCGTCACCCACCGGGCCGTCGCCCACCACGCCCGCCTGCCCCTGGCCGCCACCACCTACTACTTCACCTCACGCCACCAGCTCCTCGCCGAAGCCTTCGCCCAGCTCGTCGAAACCGAACTCGCCACCACCCGCGCCTGGCTCACCCGCCACGGCCCCGCCGCCCTCATCGACCAGGTAGCCGCCGCCGACCACACCCGCCAGCTCGGCCTCTGGGAGCTGTACGTCCACGCCGGCCGCGACCCCGTACTCCAGCACATCGCCCGCCGCTGGAGCGACGGCTGCCTGCGCATCCTCGCCGACACCCTCCACCTCCCGCAGACCGACCCCCGCCTGCGCCTGCTCTACACCACCGTCTCCGCCCTCTGGCTCGAGCACCTCGTCGAACAACGCCCCCTCGACGAAGCCCGCGCCCTGCTCACCCTCGCGCTGCAAAACGCGTTGCCACCCACCTGACCACTCCCTACACTGCCCCCGTGCTCAAACCCAGCTACCCGATCATCACCCCCCGCCTCCACCTTCGCCCCTACACCCACGACGACCTCGACGCCGTCAACGCCTACGAATCCCTCCCCGACGTCACCCGCTACCTCTACTGGGACACCCGCGACCGCGACACCAGCCGCACCTTCCTCGACAAGAAGACCACCCGCACCGCCATCACCGAAGAAGGCGACGCCATCGACCTGGCCGTCACCCTCGCCACCACCGGCCGGCTCATCGGCAACTGCCTGCTCATCTGGACCAACCGCGAAAACCGCCAAGGCGAGATCGGCTACATCCTCCACCCCGACCACCACGGCCACGGCTACGCCACCGAGGCCGCCCGCGCCATGCTCGCCCTCGGCTTCACCGGGCTCGGCCTCCACCGCATCACCGGCCGCCTCGACAACCGCAACACCGCCTCCGCCCACGTCCTGGAAAAACTCGGCATGCGCCGCGAGGCCACCCTCGTCGACAACGGGTACGTCAAAGGCGAATGGACCAGCGAAACCATCTACGCCATCCTCGAAACCGAGTGGACCCCGTGACCACCCCCACCCTCATCCACCACCTCGCCCTGCGCACCGACTGGGAAGCCGCGCAGCAAGCGGGGGAGTACCGCATCTCCACCCTCGGCCGCACCCTCGAACAAGAGGGCTTCATCCACTGCAGCCGTGACCTCACCCAGCTCCACGGCGTCCACACCGCCTTCTACCACCACCTCACCCAGCCCCTGCTCATCCTCGACATCGACCCCACCGGCCTCGACCTCCGCATCGAGAACGGCTTCCCCCACCTGTACGGCCCCCTGCCCCTCACCGCCGTCACCGCCACCCACCCCTACACCGCCCCCCGATAAGCCCACCAGGGGCAGGCGCACCCGTTCACCCCCCGACGGGCCGGCGCCAGCCCCACAATGGACCCCATGGACACCCGAGCAGCCGCCCAACGCTTCGCCGACACCTGGCAGCACGGCTGGACCCACCACGACACCGCCGCCATCACCGCCCTCTACCGCGACGACGCCGTCCACACCAGCATGCCCTTCCGCCCCCCACACCAGGGCAGACAGGCCATCGCCGACTACATCACCTGGTCCTTCACCGGCGAGACCAACCCCCAGGTCACCTTCGCCGACCCCATCGTCGACGGCGACCAGGCAGCCATCGAGTTCCGGGTCCACGCCCACGACAACGGCCACCCCGTCACCCTCGCCGGCTGCGTCTTCGCCCGCTTCGACCCCGACGGGCTCGCCGTACAGACCCGCGACTACTGGCACACCACCGACGGCCACCACTGACCCGCACCCCTGCGCGGGCCACCCCCATCAAAAAGCCGTCACCATCACAAGAACGTCAGCGCGCCACCCGCAACGGCGCACGCCCCGCACCCACCACCGGCACCGGCCCCGTCGCGGGCCCCGGCATCGGAACGGGAGCAGGGGAGGGGGACTGCGACCGCGCCCTCTGCCGCTGCGCCTCCATCTGCGCCTGACGCTGGGCCTGCTGCTCGGCCACCTCGGCGCACCCGCCCTCGCAGTACCCGTTCGTCACGATCAGCCGCCCCCGAAGCGGCGTGTACGACTCCTTACCCGAAGCGGGCAGAACCCCCTGACACACCGGACATAACACCGACTGATTCCCCACGTGCTGCTCCTCTCGCGGCGCGATAGCAGAACTCCCACCCTAAAACCACGCACCACACCAAGGACAGCGAATCAACAGAACGTCAAGCCATCCGTCAACCCGCGAACCCCGGAACCAGACACTCAGACCAGACCGCGAAAGACCCCCCGAGCCCCGCCGATCACCCCCGTGACCAGGAGCGGGCCACCGGCAACGGCCGACAGCGAGGTCAGTTCGCCACCGCACGGAACCTTCGACCAGCGGCCCGAGGAATCCCGACGAGCCAACGCGGAATCACTGCCGTCGACGTCGGACGAACCGGCGAACCAGTGGCCACCCACACCATCAGGCACCGGCGCCAGGCCACGGACCATACGACCCGCCGTCACCGAGGTGTCCTCACCACGCCAGCCGGAACCCGTCTGGAAGACCAGGAACGACGACATCCCGATCTCCCCAATGATCCACACACCCGACGGATCGGCGGTGATCGCGCTCAGCCGAAAATCCGCCGGACCAGGAGGCGACTCATCGGACGGAGGCGGAGCCTGCGGCAACACCCCAGCCAGATCAACTACGGCCCACCCCACCCCGTCGAAGCGATACACCCAAGGCGCGGCGCCGTCGAGCACCCAGATATCGGAACCCGAACGAGCGCTGACCCGGAAAGCACTGAAAGGCACATCCCGCTCCGACCAGGTGACACCGTCGAAACGCCACGCCCTGCGGTCACCGAACACCCACACATCGTCGTCGGCGACGACGGCCAGGGCCGACGCAGGCGTCTCCCGCACGACCGTCCAGGAACGCCCGTCCCAGCGCACGACGGAACCGCCGGCCAGAGCCCACACATTGGACGGACCTGACGCGGCCACCGAGCCGACATCCCCCAACTCAACAGGGAAGTCACTCTTCCTCCAACGACCGCCGTCCCAGCGGAAGGCCGTGGGCCGGTGCGGCCCGTCAGCCACCGGGACCCAGGCGGCAATACCGAGAATGTCCCAGCCGAAGGCCCAAGCCTCACGCTCGCCGGTCGCGACGACCTCACCGTAAGCGACCGACCGCAGAGCGGCCACCAACTCCCAGCGATCGTTGCCACCCACCCAAGGAGCAGCCCGCAACAGCCACAACCACAGCCCGGCCACCGCCCGCCTCAAAAACACGATCGAAGCCTACGGAGACCACCGCCACGAAACCTGAGTACGCGTACTCAGACTCTCCGTCATCCTCACGGTCGACGGAGAAGCGGAACGAGGCCCGCGATCCGACGCAACTGATCCCGCTGCCCCTCGAGATCGAGGGCACCGATCCGGCAGACGAGATGCCGGGCCCCGGCATCGACGTAACCGCGCAGCCGAGCCGCCACATGCTCCGGCGGCCCGGTGACGACGGCCTGGACCTTTTCAAGCTCGTCAAGCGCAAGCCCATAGTTGGCCCTGCCGAAGCCCTCCAGAGCCTGCCGCCCACCCACCACACTGTCGGCGACCAACACGACGACGTAGCAAGCGGGCATGACCACATCCGGGGCACGACCCGCGTCGGCAGAAGCCCGCCGGATCCGGGCCAGGCCGGTCCGATAGTCCGCCGAGTCGGGAGGATAGGGCAGCCACCCGTCATAGAGACGGCCAGTACGGGCCAGCGCCGCCGGGCCGGCACCGCCCAGCCAGATGGGCGGCCCACCCGCCCGGTACGGCGGCGTCGCCGGCGGGATCTCGTCGAAACGCACGAACTCGCCGTGGAAAGACGTGACGCCGTCGCTCGCCCACAGACGCCGCCACAGCGCGACGGTCTCATCCAGCCTGGCGAACCGTCGCTCCCACGGCACCTCCGACAGGTCGTACAGCGGCCGCCCGAAACGACCGGGGAAACCGGCCCCCACGGCCACGGTCAGGCGTCCACCGGACAGCAGGTCGATGGCGGCCAGAGTCTGCGCCACCTGCACCGGCCGGCGCAGCACCGGAAGGAGCGCCGCAGTGCCGAGTGTGACGCGATCGGTCACCGCAGCCGCCGCGGCCAGCATGGTCAGCGCTTCGATGCGAGGGCTCAGCAGCGTGTCATTGGCCCACAGAGAGTCATAGCCGAGCCCCTCGGCCCGGACCGCGAAGTCGATGAGATCTCGAGGATCCGCGCCCTCGCCCCATTGGGCCCTTCCCGTCGGCAGCAGCACGCCGAAACGGATGTCGTCGTCCATGGACCGCATCCTGAGCGCCACCGGTGAATGGCGGCAATTCCCCTGAGGGAATGACCCGGCCCGGATGGCGGGCGGTACAACTGGTCGAGTGGACTTTCCCCAAGCACTCCGCGAACACCGGACCCGCCACCGCCTCAGCCAGCTCGAACTCGCGCTGAAAGCCGGCACCACTCAGCGGTACGTCAGCTTCCTGGAGAGCGGCCGGTCGCAGCCAGGCCGGGAGATCGTCATACGCCTGGGGGAGTCACTGGACCTTCCACTCCGGGAACGCAACAGCCTGCTGCTCGCGGCCGGCTACGCCCCCGCCTACCCGCAGACCCCCCTGGACGACCCGGCGCTGGCCCCGGTGCACACCGCGCTGACACACATCCTGGCCGCCCACCAGCCCTATCCCGCGATCGTCATCGACCGCCACGGCGACCTGGTCGCCGCCAACGCGGCATTCGCGCTCATCACCGACGGCGCGGCACCGGACCTGCTCGAACCTCCGGCGAACGTCTACCGCCTCGCTCTGCACCCCAACGGCCTCGCTCCGCGGATCGCGAACTTCGGCGAATGGGCCCAGCACATCCTCGAACGCCTCCACACCGAGGTCCTGCGAAACCCCAACGAGCGGCTCACCGACCTCCACGCCGAACTCCAACAGCACGTATCGGGCCGTCCCTTGGAGCCCGGCCACCTCGGCTTCGCCGTTCCGCTGCGGCTCCGTACGGTGCAGGGCGAACTGCACCTCATCACCACCATCACCACCTTCGCCACCGCTGTCGACATCACCCTCGCCGAACTGAAGCTCGAGGCCTTTCTCCCAGCAGACGAGATCTCGTCCTCGATCCTTGCCCGAACGGCCCGCAAGGGCCCCGACGCCGCTGATGTCCCGTCTCAATTGATGTGACCCACAGATGTTCGTCCACCTCGGGTGTGCCAGTTCTATTGAGACAGCAGAGGAGCGCGGAGTCTCAAAACAACTGACACAACTGTGACTGAGCGCTTCGGTTGGCGAGATCGCCCGCTGAAACGCTGAGTCACCACAGCCGATCGTGACCAGGAGCCGTTAGCTGGCTTCCAGAACGAAGAACAGGAAGCACACGAACCTCGTGCCGGTGATCTCGCGGAACTCCTCGGGGAACAGTTCGCGGGCTTCCGGCACATACGGCGGTTCGCTGATGACGTTGATACGAAAGCCCGCCGTGGTGAAGGCTTCGGTCATCGCGTGCAGCGGCCGGTTCCAGAAGCTCATCTGGGCGGTCTGCCCACCCATGGTCCATTCTTCGGTCCGGGTACGGGTCTCGAAATACTTGGGCTTTTCACCGGCCATGTGCTGATAGAGGGTGACCGAGAAAGGATGATCGACCGAGACGAGGAGTCGGCCGCCAGGCCTCAGCACGCGTCGCAGCTCGGCCAGCGTCGGCCCCCAGTCTTCCAGGTAGTGCAGCACCAGGGACGCGATGACGTCGTCGAACACGTCGTCGGGGAAGGACAGCGGGCCGGCCAGGTCGGCGACCCGCAGATCCGCGTCGGCACCCAGCCGCCGTCGAGCCTGCTCCAGCATCCCGGCGCTCGCATCGATGCCGGTGACGAGGGCGCCTCGATCGCGCAGCTCGGCGAACAGGGGACCCGAGCCGCAACCGGCGTCGAGGATGCGCCGGCCGGACACATCCCCGGCGAGCTCCAGCATCGCGGGCCGCTCGTAGTACGCGTTCAGGAGACTGGTCTCGTTCTCGGCCGTGTACCCCTCGGCGATCCTGTCGTAGTCGTTGAATCGCGACGGATGGGCGGTCCTGACATGGTTCTCGGGCGTAGTCGTCATGCGGGACATTTTGACCCACCCGCTGAGACTGTGTCGGCTCAGTTGAGACCCGACAGCCCGCAAGGGCCCCGACGCCGCTGAAGGCGCCGGCCCACTCCCAGAGGAGCCTTACTTGACATAATGTTCATTATCAAGCAACGACAGAAGGACCCAAGCTCCCGCGAACGACACGCTTACCAACGTCAGCGCCTGCGCCTACAAAGGACGGCTTTCGTCACCATGGAGGGACGGAACTTCGGCAACGGCGACGACCGCGCCGACACCTGATCGCCGACCGGATCGGTCACCGCACCCTGCTACGGTTTCGGGTGCTGTGCTACCGCCATACGATTCACGGTGTTCTCTCCGCCGGATTGAACGCCAGGCTGGCTCCGCCCGACTCGGGCTCCTTGCGGTTCTTCGCCTTGCCCGCCTTTTTCTTCTCTTGATTCGTCGATCCGGGCCACCTCGGAGGGCTTGGCCTCCGTACTTCCTCCTGGCCCTCGCGAGCAGACTCCAGCGGAACGGCTTCCAAGCCGTCCTGAATCTCCGTCTGATGAGCGTGAGGCGTGATCACCTCGGAAGCATGCCCGCATGTCGGCACGGCGCAATGGGTTGCCGGCGAAACAGCGGTGTTGACCTCAAATTCGGTGCCGCATGCGAGAGACGGACGAAGTCGGTGCAATCCTCGCTCCAGGCACTAAATGATGTCATACCAGACAGAAGGTGGATTCTGTTTGGTATGGCAAAGGTTCTATCGACCTCAGCTCAAACCGCCGACAAACATCCAGGTCACTGTCCTGTCCCCGTTGAGCTGACATGCGCGGCCGCCAGGGTGTCGATCGAACGCGGAGCATCGGCAACGCCGCGTTCGCCCGGGAAGCGTGACACCGGCCGGGCGCCGATCGGACTTCTCGGCGTCAGGGTGTACTCCCCCGGTCCAGGCTGGGGTGGGTCAGGGGGTTGTGGTGAGTGGTGTGAGCCAGTGGATCTCGAGGTCTTCTCGCAGGTAGTCCATGCGGTGCTGCTGGAAGTGGGTGAGTTCGGGGCGGGTGAGGTGGGCGCGCAGGTCGTCGGCTGAGCGCCAGAGTTCGTAGAAGACGAATGCGGTGGGGTCGGTGGTGTCGCGGTGGACCTGGTAGTGCAGTGAGCCTGGTTCGGCTCGGGTGGGCTGGACGAAGGACAGCAGGAGTTGTTCCAGTTCTGCGGCGCGTTCGGGTTTGGGGCGGGCGAAGCCGTAGAGGGCGATGGTGCCGCTTGCTTCAGGTATGACGATTTTCATACCTGGGGACGTTAGCCGCCCCGTTAGGTATGATGCAGGTCGTACCTGGGAGGGGCATGGATCTGGGCAAGGTGTTCGCGGCGCTGGCCGACGACTCCCGCCGCCGGGTGGTGGCCGAGCTCGCGGCCGATCCCGGGGACGGTGAGCGTGCCTGTGGGTCGTTCGAGCTGCCGGTGAAGAAGGCCACGCGTACGCATCACTTCCGGGTGTTGCGTGAGGCGGGGTTGATCGTGCAGCGTGACCACGGCAATGGCAGTGCCGTCTCGTTGTGCAGGCGGGACATCGAGCGTCACCTGCCGGGCCTGCTGGCACTTCTGACCGGGGAGCTGGAGTCCGGTGGTGGGCCGAGGCGGCGGGATGGGGTGCGGTAGGGCGAGAGGGTCGTCGCTGCCGGGTGGGTTCGTTGTCGCCGGGGTGTCCGTCGGGGCCGCCCCCCCGCTCCCCCGCTCCCCCGTTCGGGTGCGGCTGGTGTGGCGGGTGTGGCATGGTGATGGTGGGATCTTTTGGGCAAAGTGGGGCAATTGGGGTTAGTTGGGGTGGGTTTTTGCGGTGAACGGTCACCAGTAGTAGGCGATTCGTGTCAGCATCGAAGGTATGTATGGGTCGTATGGGTCTGCCATAAATGCGTGTGACGTGTGGGGCAGCCCGCCGTCCATCCGGTAGTGCTCCGCCCCGATACCGTCTGCTCCCCCGCCCGGAAAGAAGCCCCCGTTGCGTATCCTGCTGCTCTGCTCATCCTTCAACGGCCTCACCCAGCGTGCCTGGCTGGAGTTGCGCCGTGCCGGTCATGACGTCGCCGTGGAGCTGGCGCTCTCCGAGGAGCTGATGGTGGAGGCGGCCGAGCTGGTCAAGCCGGATCTGATCATCTGCCCGTTCCTGAAGGAGCGGGTGCCGTCGGCGTTGTGGCGGGGCTACCGTACGGTGATCATCCACCCGGGGCCGCCCGGGGACCGGGGGCCGTCGTCGCTGGACTGGGCGATCACCGACGCCGAGACGGAGTGGGGCGTGACGGCGCTGCAGGCGGTGGAGGAGATGGACGCCGGCCCGATCTGGGGCTACCGGACGTTCCCGCTGCCGGGTGAGGCGCCGCGCAAGTCGGCGCTGTACAACGGGCCGGTGGCGGACGCGGCGGTGGAGCTGGTGGCGGAGGTGGCGGCCAGGGCGGCCGATCCGGCGTTCGTGCCGGAGCCGCTGGACTACCGCTCCCCCGAGGTGCGCGGGCGGCTGCGGCGGGCGATGCGGCATGCCGACCGGGAGTTCTCGTGGGAGGAGCCGACGGAGGAGATCCTGCGGCGGGTGCGGGCGGCCGACGGGGCGCCGGGCGGGCGGGCGCGGTTGTTCGACCTGCCGGTGCGGGTGTTCGACGTGTACCGGGGGCCGGAGGTTGCGGGTCCGGCAGGTGAGGTGTCGGCGCGGCGTGAGGGCGCGGTGCTGGTGCACACCGGCGACGGGACGGTGTGGGTGGGGCACGTGCGGGTGGAGCAGGAGGGCGCGGTCAAGCTGCCGGCCGCGCTGGCGTTGGGTGAGCTGGTGGCGGAGGTGCCGCAGCGGCCCGGCTACAGCGAGATCACCTACGATCGCAGCGAGGGTGTGGGGGTGGTGAGCTTCGACTTCTACAACGGGGCGATGTCGACCGATCAGTGTCGTCGGCTGGCTTCGGCGTTGCGGTACGCGGTGGCGCAGGACACGCGGGTGCTGGTGGTGCGGGGCGGGGAGGTGTTCTCGAACGGCATCCATCTGAACGTGATCGATGCGGCGCGTCACCCGGAGCTGGAGGCGTGGATGAACATCAACGCGATCAACGCGGTGTGCCGGGAGATCGTGGGGTGCACGAGCCAGTTGGTGGTGACCTCGATCGGGGGGAACGCGGGGGCGGGTGGCGTGATGATGGGGCTGGGGGCCGATCGGGTGATCGTGCGGGAGTCGGTGGTGCTCAATCCGCACTATCGGACGATGGGGTTGTTCGGCAGTGAGTACTGGACGTATGTGCTGCCGCGCCGGGTGGGTGCGGAGCGGGCGCGGCGGCTGACGCAGGAGGCGTTGCCGATCGGGGCGGTGGAGGCGGTGGAGTGCGGGCTGGCGGACAAGGCGCTGGGTGGTTCGCGGCTGGACTTCGAGCGGCGGGTGCTGGAGTACGCCGAGCGGCTGGCGGCCGATACGGGCTACGATCGGTTGCTGACGGGGCGGCGGCAGGTGCGTGAGGTGGACGAGCGGCGTAAGCCGCTGGACGCCTACCGGGCCGAGGAGCTGGCGGAGATGAGCCGGGACATGTTCGATGATCGCAACGGGTTCCGGCAGGCGCGGCGGGCGTTCGTGCACAAGGTGAAGGCGCAGGCGACGCCGGAGCATCTGGCGGGTCATCGGGAGTTGTCCGGCGCGTCGGACCCCTCTGGCGCAGTGGCATCTCATATGTGAGATATGGTCTGCTGTTGTGGCAGATGATTACCTTGTGCGGATCGGCCGGTTGATCCGTGACGCGCGTCAGCATCGCGGTTGGACACAGCTCCAGCTCGCCGATGCGCTGGCGACGAGCCAGAGCGCGGTGAACCGGATCGAGCGCGGCAACCAGAACATCAGTCTTGAGATGATCGCCCGGATCGGTGAGGCGCTCGACAGTGAGATCGTCTCGCTGGGTTATGCCGGGCCGATGCATCTTCGGGTGGTGGGCGGTCGCCGGTTGTCGGGCAGCATCGATGTCAAGACGTCGAAGAACGCGTGTGTGGCGCTGCTGTGCGCGTCGCTGCTGAACTCCGGGCGCACGATCTTGCGGAAGGTGGCGCGGATCGAGGAGGTGTACCGGATCCTGGAGGTGCTGGCCTCGATCGGGGTCCGGGCGCGGTGGATCAACGAGGGCAGCGACCTGGAGATCGTGCCTCCGGCGCGGCTGGAGCTGGAGGCGATGGACACCGAGGCGGCCCGCCGTACCAGGAGTGTGATCATGTTCCTGGGGCCGTTGATGCATCGTACGGAGCAGTTCCAGATCCCGTACGCGGGCGGCTGTGATCTGGGCACCCGTACGGTGCAGCCGCACATGTCGGCCCTGAAGCACTTCGGGCTGGACATCACCGCGACCGGTGGCTTCTACCACGCGCGGGTGGATCGGGGGGCGGCGCCGTCGCGGCCGATCGTGCTGACCGAGCGCGGTGACACCGTGACGGAGAACGCGCTGCTGGCGGCGGCCCGGCACGACGGGGTGACGGTGATCCGCAACGCCTCGTCCAACTACATGGTGCAGGATCTGTGCTTCTTCCTGGAGCAGCTCGGGGTGCGGGTGGAAGGAGTGGGGACGACGACGCTGACGGTGCACGGGCTGCCGTTCATCGAGCGGGACGTCGACTACTCCCCCTCCGAGGATCCGGTCGAGGCGATGAGCCTGCTGGCGGCGGCGGTGGTGACCTCCTCGGAGCTGACGATCTGCCGGGTGCCGGTGGAGTTCCTGGAGATCGAGCTGGCGGTGCTGGAGGAGATGGGCCTGGATCACGATCGGGGGCGGGAGTACGCGGCGGCCAACGGGCGTACGCGGCTGGTGGACCTGACGGTCCGGCCCTCGAAGCTGGTCTCCCCCATCGACAAGATCCATCCGATGCCGTTCCCGGGGCTGAACATCGACAACGTGCCGTTCTTCGCCGCGATCGCGGCCTCGGCGCAGGGTTCGACGTTGATCCACGACTGGGTGTATGACAACCGGGCGATCTATCTGACGGAGCTGACGCGGCTGGGGGCGTCGGTGAAGCTGCTGGATCCGCATCGGGTGCTGGTGGAGGGGCCGACGCGGTGGCGCAGCGCGGAGATGATGTGCCCGCCGGCGTTGCGTCCCGCGGTGGTGGTGCTGCTGGCGATGATGGCGGCCGAGGGCACGTCGGTGCTGCGCAACGTGTACGTGATCAACCGGGGGTATGAGGACCTGGCGGAGCGGCTGAACGCGCTGGGGGCTCGGATCGAGACGTTCCGCGACATCTAGCAGGAGGTTTTGTCGGTGCCGGCCGCTACCGTCGTGGGTGGATCTTCGACCTGACGGAGGGGGTGGCCGGTGCGGCCTGCGGAGCTCGACCGGGTGACGGTGGCGGAGGCGGTGGCGCGCTATGTGGAGCTGGTGCGGGCCAAGACGCTGACGGGGGCGCTGGCGGCCTCGACGGCGGAGCTGTACGCGCGTGACGTGGCCACGCTGGTGGAGCTGGCCGGTGAGCAGGTGGTGCTGGACGATCTGACCGGCGTGGATGTCGACGCGATCCTGCTGGCGTTCGCGCGCCGGCCCGACGGCCGGTCGGCGGGCCGGTCTGCCGGGGTGCCCGCCGCCGTGTCGGGGGCGGGGCAGTCGGCGTCGTCGCAGGCGCGTTTTCGCCGGTCGGTGTCGGCGTTGTTCAAGCATGCGGTGCTGGTGGGGTGGGTGCAGGTCAATCCGATGACGCAGTCGACGGTGACGGCCAAGGAGCGGGGCGGGCTGCGGGCCGAGCGGCGGGCGCTGACGCGTGAGCAGGCGCAGGGGCTGGTCGGGGCGGCGCGGGCGCTGCTGGAGGCGCCGGCGCAGGAGGCCAAGCGGCGTGATCAGCGTACCGGGTTGCGTGACGCGGTGATCGTGCTGCTGCTGGCGACGGTGGGGCCGCGGGTGTCGGAGCTGGTGCGGGCGAACGTGGAGGATTTCTTCACCAACGACGGGGTGCGTTACTGGCGGATCTTCGGCAAGGGCGGGCGCACGCGGGATGTGCCGTTGCCGGGTGATGTGGGGCGGGTGCTGGAGGCGTACCTGGAGCGGGGGCGGGCGCGGGTGGACGACAAGGCGCTGCTGCTGTCGTGGCGGGGGCGGCGGCTGGCGCGCGGTGACGTGCAGGCGGTGATCGACCGGGTGCAGCAGGGGGTGGCGGCCGATCAGCGGCGGTCGGTGACGCCGCACGGGCTGCGGCACACCACGGCCACGCATCTGCTGGCCGACGCGGTGGACATGGACGCGGTACGGCGGGTGCTGGGGCACAGCGACCTGTCGACGCTGGGGCGATACCGGGACGAGTTGCCGGGTGAGCTGGAGGTGGCGATGCGGACGCACCCGCTGCTGCGCTCCCGCCCGCCGTCGTGAACCGCCGTCGTGAGCCACTGCCGTGAGTCGTCGCCGTATCGGCGTCGGCGGCACGGTCGGCGGCAGGTGGGTACGCGTGGTTGCGGGAGTGGTCGTGCTCGGAGAGTGCGCCCGGTTGCCCTTTCCGTGATCGGCGGGCTGGGCGCGCGGTCAGGGAGCGGGGGCGGGGGTGGAACGGATGGTGAGGTGGTCGAGGGAGATGTCGAGGACGTCGGCCAGGGCGGCGATGGTGAAGAACGCCGGGGTGGCGATGCGCCCGGTCTCGATCTTGCGGAGGGTCTCTGCGGACATGCCCGCCGCGGCGGCGACCTCGACGATGCTGCGCTCGCCACGTGCCTCGCGCAGCACCAGGCCGAGTTGCTCGCCGCGGAGCCGCTCTTCGGGGGTCAGCGGTGGTCGCACCATGCTCCCACTGTATACCCGAGGCGGCGGGCGGGGCTGCGGTGACGGGCGCGCCCCGAAGCCCCCGTCTGAGTGGCCCGTCTGAGTGGCCCGGGTGGGTTCTCCGCGTGAGTGCTGTGGGTGGGGGTGGCGTGTGGGGGTGGCTCGCGCCCGGAGGGTGGCGGGTCGTCAGCGCAGCGCGCCCAGGGCCGTGAGGGCGGCGGCGAGGCCCGGGTCCGCCTGTCCCGCCTCCGCCAGGGCTGCGCTCAGCGTCTCCTCGTAGGTACGGCTCGCCTCGGCGAACTTGACCCGGCCCGTCTCGGTGACGACCGTGTAGACCCCTCGCTTGTCGTCGGGGCACAGGTCCCGGTAGGCGAAGTCCGCCGCGTGCAGGCGGGCCACCAGGCGGGTCACCGAGCTCTGGTTGAGCCCGACCTTGTCGGCCAGTTCCTGCATGCGCAGTTCGCCGTTGGCGGACGTGGTCAGGTGGCCGAGCGCGCGGTACTCCGACAGGCCGATGCCGTGCCCGCGTTGCAAGGCGGTGGCCAGGTGGCTCTCCACGCGGGCGTGCAGGAGCAGCATGCGGTGCCAGGCGGCGGCGGTGTCCGAGACGGGCGGCGCGGGGACCGGGGTGGGGGTTGCGGGGGTCATGGAACCTCCTCGTTCGGCGACCGTTCCGATCCTTGTGAGACCGGCTTGACACCAGCATACATGTACATGCATCATTCTGCGGGATAGTTACTTGCATACACATACAAACAGGAGGGCCTCTCTCGTGGCCTGGATATATCTGCTCATCGCGTCCGTCTTCGAAGTCGTCTTCGCCCTGGCCACCAACGCCACCGAGGGCTTCACACAGCTCTGGCCGTCCCTGCTCACGGCGGGCGCGGCGGCCGGTGGCATCTTCTTCCTCAGCCTGGCGCTCAAGACGCTGGACGTCGGCGTCGGCTACACCGTCTGGACCGGCATCGGCTCGGTCGGCACGGTCGTGCTGGGCTCGGTGATCTTCGGAGAGGAGATCACCATCTGGAAGGCCCTGGCCTTCCTCCTGATCATCGGCGGCGTGCTCGGGCTGAAGCTCGCCGACCGCCTGACTGCGGGCCCCGGCGCCGCCGACAAGCCGTCCGCAGCCTGAACGCCTGCCAACGCCTGCCAACGCCTCCCGAACGCCTCTCCCCCACCACCCGAACACGCCCCGGCTCCGCCGCCAAGCCCCAAAGGAAACCTCGTCATGGCCTGGATCTACCTCTCGATCGCGATCATCTTCGAGATCGGCTTCGCCCTCGGCACCAACGCCACCAACGGCTTCACCCGCCTGTGGCCGTCGGTCTTCACCCTGGTGTCGGCCGCCGGCGGCATCTTCTTCCTGAGCCTCGCGCTCAGGACGCTGGACGTCGGCGTCGGCTACACCGTCTGGACCGGCATCGGCTCCATCGGAACGGTCCTGCTCGGCGCGCTCATCTTCAAGGAGCGGATCACCCCGGCCAAGCTGGGCTCGTTCGCCGCGATCATCGGCGGCGTCGTCCTGCTCAGGCTCGCCGCCGGGGTCTGACCCACCGAGGGCCGGTGCCGGTGCCGGTCGGCGTGGCTACTTGTCGTCGTCCAGGGCGCTGCCCTTCTTCCACTGGGAGAACGACATCTGCCAGTAGCCCCAGCCGTTGTTCCACTCCAGCTCGCGGTCGGTGCCGACGATTTCGACGACGTCGCCGCGCTGGACGTTGTCGTAGAACCACTTGGCCTGGTCGGGGCGGGCGTTGATGCAGCCGTGGCTGACGTTGCGCACGCCCTGGGCCCACACGTTGTCCTTGGCGTGGACGTACTCGCCGGAGTTGGAGATGCGCACGGCGTGGTTGATCATCACGTCGTAGAAGCCGGGGTCGCCCTTCTCGCGGCCCGGGGAGATCATCCGGACCGGGTTGCCGCGTTCCATGGTGAGGTGGACGCCGGAGGTGGTGGTGTATTCGCGGGTGGTGGCCATGCCGGCGCTGATGCGCATGGTCTGGACGCGCTTGCCGTCCTTGTAGACGTACATCATCTTCTTGCGGGTGTCGACCTTGCTGATCTGCTTGGCGCCGATCTTGAGGTTGGCCGTGTAGTCCTTGACCCCGTACAGGCCCTTGCCGCCCTTGATGCCGTCGATGTCGGCGGTGAAGGTGACCTCCTGGTGGGCGGGCCAGTATTTGGCGGTGCGGTAGATGACGACGGTGTCGTTGATCCACCGCCAGGCGCCGTCCACCGGCTTTTCGGCCTCGACCTGCAGGGCGCGCTCGATGGTGGCCTTGTTGGTGACCGGCTGGTTGAAGGTGACGATGATGGGCGCGCCGACCCCGAGGGTCTCGCCCTTGGCGTTGGGGGTCACGTCGGCGACCTGCAGGGCGCGTTCGGCCTTGGCCGTGCTGAACGTGCTGGTCTTCGTGGTGACGCCGGCCCGGGCGGTGACGGTGTAGCTGGTGGACGGCTTCAGCGCGGTCTTGGACATCCAGCGGGTCTTGTCGGTGTTGTACTTGCCCTCGAGCTGTTCGCCGTCGGCCTCGACGACGACGTCCTCGAGGGCGCCGCCCGCGGAGGTGACGACGACCTTCTTGTCGGGGTTGACCTTGCTGGTGCCCTCGGTGGGGGTGATGGCGACGGTGGGCGCCTGGGGGGTCGCGGTGATGGTGGCCTCGGGCGCGTCCGGCTCCTGGGCGGTGGGGCCGCCGCCGGAGCATGAGGCTGTCAGGGCAGCCGCCGTGAGCAGCGCGAGGGCTGTGGCGGGTCTCCTCCAGGCGGGCGCAACGTTCAAGATCGTCCTCTCCCCAAGGGCACCAAAAGGCACCCCAAAAACCTTAATGCTCCTGCATGTAAGACGCGGAATCATTTGGGAGAGTTCGATCACATTTCGATTACTGATCGGGCGCAGATCGGGCGCAGGTCTGCGACGGGCGCCGGCGGGCGTCGGCGGGGGTGCGCCGTGGGCCGGGCGGGTGTGTCAGGCGGGGCGGTGGCGGTTGAGGCGGTGCGTCAGGCCGGTGTGGCGGCGTCCCGCTCCCCTGGTGCGTACGGCCTGGGCCAGCGCCCGCCGCGAGCCGACGATGACGACGAGCTTCTTGGCCCGGGTGATCGCGGTGTAGAGGAGGTTGCGCTGCAGCATCATCCACGCGCTGGTGGCCAGCGGAATGACGACGGCGGGATATTCGCTGCCCTGCGAGCGGTGGATGGAGACGGCGTAGGCGTGGGCCAGCTCGTCGAGTTCGTCGAAGGCGTAGTCGACGGCCTCGTCCTCGTCGGTCAGGACGGTGAGCTTGTGCTCGTCGGGACGGATGTCGGTGACGATGCCGACCGTGCCGTTGAACACCCCCGCCGCGCCCTTGTCGTAGTTGTTGCGCAACTGGGTGACCTTGTCGCCGACGCGGAAGACGCGGCCGCCGTAGCGGCGTTCCGGCATGCCCTCGCGGGCGGGGGTCAGGGCCTCCTGCAGGGCGGTGTTGAGCGCGCCGGCGCCGGCGGCGCCGCGGTGCATGGGCGCCAGGACCTGGACGTCGCGGCGGGGGTCGAGGCGGAAGCGGCGCGGGATGCGGCGGGCCACGACGTCGACGGTGAGGGCGGCGATCTCCTCCGGCTCCTCGCAGGGGAACAGGAAGAAGTCCTTCATGCCCTCCAGGACGGGGTGGCGGCCGGTGTTGACGCGGTGGGCGTTGACGACGACGCCCGACTCCTGCGCCTGGCGGAAGATCTGGGTCAGCCGGACGCGCGGGATGTCGTCGGCGGCCAGCAGGTCCTTGAGCACCTCGCCGGCGCCGACCGAGGGAAGCTGGTCGACGTCGCCGACGAACAGCAGGTGCGCGCCGGGCGCGACCGCCTTGACGAGTTTGTTGGCCAGCAGCAGGTCGAGCATGGACGCCTCGTCCACCACGACGAGGTCGGCGTCGAGGGGGTTGTCGCGGTCGAAGGTGGCCTCGCCGCCGGGCCGTAGCTGCAGCAGGCGGTGCACGGTGGTGGCCTCGTGGCCGGTCAGCTCGGCCAGGCGCTTGGCGGCGCGGCCGGTGGGGGCGGCCAGGATCACCCTGGCACGCTTGGCGCGGGCCAGCAGCACGATGGAGCGTACGGTGAAGCTCTTGCCGCAGCCGGGCCCGCCGGTCAGCACGGCCACCTTCTCGGTCAGGGCCAGGCGGACGGCCTGGCGCTGCTCGGCGGCCAGTTCGGCGCCGGTCTGGCCGTGCAGCCAGGTCTCGGCGCGTTCCCAGTCGACGTCGGCGAACGCCTTGAGCCGGTCGTGGCCGCCGTTGAGCAGGCTCAGCAGGCCGCCGGCCAGGGAGGTCTCGGCGCGGTGGAAGGGCGGCAGGTAGACGGCGGGCACGAGGGTGTCGCCCGCGGGGACCTGCTCGCGTACGACGCCCTCCTCGGTGACGAGCTCCTCCAGGCAGGTGGTGACGAGGTCGGCGCCCACCTCTAGGATCTTGACGGCGTCGGCGGCGAGGTTGGGGGCGGGCAGGTAGCAGTGGCCGTCGTCGGCGGCCTGGGACAGGGTGTAGCGCAGGCCGGCCTTGACGCGTTCGGGGCTGTCGTGGGGGATGCCGACGGCCTGGGCGATGGTGTCGGCGGTCTTGAAGCCGATCCCCCACACGTCGTCGGCGAGTTTGTAGGGCTGGGTGCGTACGACGGTGATGGAGTTCTCGCCGTACTGCTTGAAGATGCGCACGGCGATGGAGGTGGACACGCCAACCCCCTGCAGGAAGATCATCACCTCTTTGATGATCTTCTGTTCCTCCCAGGCGGCGGCGATCATCTTGGTGCGCTTGGGCCCCAGGCCGGGCACCTCGACCAGGCGTTCGGGGTGCTGCTCGATGACGTCGAGGGTGCCGGTGCCGAAGTGGTCGACGATGCGCTCGGCCATCTTCGGGCCGATGCCCTTGATCAGGCCGGAGCCGAGGTAGCGGCGGATGCCCTGGACGGTGGCCGGCAGCACGGTGGTGTAGGACCAGACCTCGAACTGACGGCCGTAGCGGGGGTGGGAGGTCCAGCGGCCCTGCAGCCGCAGCGACTCGCCGACCTGCGCGCCGAGCAGCGGCCCGACGACGGTGAGCAGCTCGGAGCCGGTACGCTCGGTGGCCACGCGGGCGATGGTGTAGCCGGTCTCCTCATTGGCGTAGGTGACGCGTTCGAGAACGGCGTCTAAGGCTACAGCGACCGAACCGTCTGGACCATGCGCCACGGAAACTCTCACTCCCCTGCCGTTCTGGGCCCAGATTAGAGCAACAGCCGGGCGGCCACGGACTGCCACGCGATGCCGGGGCGGGCACACCCGACGGGTGGGAGCTCGCGCCTTACCCGCAGCCGGCATCTCCCGCGCCCGGCTCACCGCGCGTTCGCCGTGAACCGTCTGACCACTTCCCGGCCGCCGACGTCGTGGGGGCGGGTGCGTTCCTGCTAGGAGGCCGGTGCGCAGGCGTGGATCAGGGCTTGGACGCCGTCCAGGATCCTGGCCAGGCCGAAGCGGTAGTCCAGCCGCCGCTCCTGCTGTGGCATGTCGCTCGGGTAGGCGTAGGCGCCGGCGTCGATCGCGGTGCGCAGGGCGGGGAAGCGCCGCGCGTCCACCAGGTGGCCGAGCAGTGCGCTGTAGGCGGCGATGGACTCTGCGCGGGCGGTCTGCCCCAGTTCGGCGGCCAGTCGTGCGGTGGCGTGCATGTAGTTGGCGATGAGCAGTACGACCCCGACCTTGTCGGCCTCGGTGAGCCCGGTGCCGGCCAGGGCCGCCAGGGCGCGCTCGGTCCAGGCGAGCTGGTTGGGCGTGATCGGCGGCCCGGTGATGGGCAGATGCACGATCCAGGCATGGGCTCGCAGCATTTCCCACTGGGCACGGCACCAGCGCTCCAGGCCCATCCGCCAGTCGTCGCCGGGTTCGTCGAGCTCGGCGGGCAGCGCCGCGACCGCGTCCAGCATCATCAGCAGCAGCTCGTTCTTGCTTTTGACGTACCGGTACAGCGACATCGGGGTGTAGCCGAGCCGTTCGGCGATCTTGGCCATGGACACGGCGTCAAGGCCCTCGGCGTCGGCCGCCTCCACCGCCGCCTGCACGATGCGTGAGGCGCTCAGGCCGGGTCTTGGAGTCGGCTCCGGGTGGTCGAACCGGTCCCAGAGGCTGCGGAGCCCCGGCGGCAGGTCGCCGTTCATGTGTCGCCCCCAATGCTCGATCACGCCTTGCGGTCCACCGAAGTATATGGCATAGATTTGGTATATGGCATATACAGCGATGGTCATCGGTGGCGGCATCGCGGGCACAGCGAGCGCGATCGCCCTGCACAAGGCCGGATTCGAGGCAGTGATCTACGAGGCGTACGACCGGCCGGCCGACGACGTGGGCGCCTTCCTCACACTCGCGGTCAACGCCCTGGACGCCTTACGCGCCCTCGACTTCGACATCACCCATCTCGGCTTCGAGACCCCGCGCATCACCGTCACCAGCGGCTCCGGCAAGCGGATCGGCCGGCTACCCCACGGCCAGGCCCTGCCGGACGGCACGGTCAGCCGTACCGTCAAGCGCGCCGAGCTCTATCGCGCCCTGCGCGAGCAGGCCGTCCGGCACGGGGTGCGCATCGAGTACGGCAAACGCCTGGCCGACGCCGACAGCACCGAAAGGGGCGTACGGGCGACGTTCGCCGACGGCAGCACCGCCGAAGGCGGCCTGCTGATCGGCGCCGACGGGTTGCGCTCACGCACCCGCCAGATCATCGACCCGGCCGCGCCCCGGGAGCGCTACGGCGGCATGATCAACGTGGGCGGCTACACCCACGGCATCCAGACCGGCGGCGAGCCGGGCACGATGCACGCGATCTTCGGCAGGCGCGCGTTCTTCGCCCACACCACGCACCCCGACGGCGAGGTGTGGTGGGCGGCGAACCTGATGCGTCCCACCGAGCCCACCCCCGCCGGCCTGGCCTCGATCCGGCCGCCGCAGTGGCGGGCCGAACTCGTCGAGGCGTTCCGGCCTGACCACGGCCCGGCCCTGGCCCTCATCGAGGCGACCGATCGGCTCGTCACCGGCTGGACCACCTACGACGTCCCCTCCGTGCCGAACTGGCACCGCGACCGCCTGATCATCATCGGGGACGCCGCCCACGCGACCGTCCCGTCCATCGGCCAAGGGGCCGCCATGGCTCTCGAGGACGCCGTGGTGCTGGCCAAATGCCTGCGCGACAGCCCGGACATCGCCTCCGCCTTCGCCACCTACGAACAGGTGCGCCGCGACCGGGTGGAACGCGTCGTCGCGCAGGGCAGGCGCACCGACAGTTGGAAAACCCTCGGTCCCATCGCCCGGATACCCCGCGACCTGATCATGAGCCTGGCCCTGAAACGCCTGGCCCGCACCGGCCATGACCCGAGCCGATGGATCTATGAGCACCACGTCGACTGGGACCAACCAGCCGCCCGGCACCACTGAGACCGGCCGCGCCGTCACCGTGGCCCTCCGGCGCCACGATCAACGGCGCCACGATCGCCGCATCGGGCCCCACCTGACAGCCGCAACAATTCGCACGCGGATGGCATCCGACGGATGCGGCCGACGCCAGGCGGCGGCGATGATGTCAGGGTGAGCCGACGCCCGACACGCTGGCGGATCCTGGCCGCTGTGCCGGCCATCGCTGCGCTGTCCGGAGCGGTCGCCGTGGTGGCGCGCGCGGTGGACCCGGACGACAAGGTCAACCTGGCGGACCTGGCCGCGGTGGCGATCGCCGCGGCCGTGGCGATCGCGGCCGTGGTGGTCTGGGCCAGGCGGCGCGACCTCACCGCCAACGAGCCGGCCTTCCCTGATGTACAGAAGGCCGCCGACGTGCTGGCCGACCGAGTCCGCCTGCAGTGGGAAGCAGAAGCCCGCCACCGATCGCTGAGCGATCCGGAACCCATCCCCGTGCGCTGGCAGCTCACCGCCGATGAAGCGGTGATGAGCCCTCCCCGGCTGATCAGCGGCGCGGCCGGGTACGCCTTCACCGGGCGCAGCGACGACATCGCCGCCCTGGCCGCCGCCTTCCGGGCTCTGTCCCGTCGGCGGCTGGTCATCACTGGTGGTTCGGGCATGGGCAAGACCACGCTGGCCGTGCAGTTGCTGCTGCGACTGCTGGCCACCCGCGCCGCCGACCAAGCGGCCGCCACGGACGGGGAGGTCGTCCCGGTGCCGGTGCTGCTGCCGATCTCCGGCTGGGATCTGCGAAGGCACCCCGGCCTGCAGGGCTGGCTGGCCGAACGCCTGGCCCAGGAATACCCGGCGCTGAACAGCACCCCCCAGCTCGGCCCCCAAGCCGCCGCCGCGCTGATCGCCGGCGGACACGTCCTTCCCGTTCTGGACGGCCTGGACGAGATCGGCGACCAAGCCCGAGCGGACGTCATCACCGCGCTGAACGCATCCCTCGGCAACGCGGATCAGCTCATCCTGACCAGCCGTACCACAGAGTTCACCACCGCCGTGAAGTCTGCAGGCAGGCCGCTCACGGGCGCCGCCGTCATCACCCCTGCCCAGCTCAGCCCACAAGCCGCAGCCGACTACCTGCGCGCCTGCTTACCCACCGCCCCATCCGAGAGCTGGCGAAAAGTCCTGTCCGCGCTGGAGACCCGCACGGTCGCCGGTCTGAGCGAACTGGCCGCCACCCCGCTGGGCCTGTGGCTGATCCGCACCATCTTCGCCGCCTCGGGCGCCGACCCCGCCCCACTGGCCGGGCCGCTCGGCGGCGAGGCCGCCGCGCTCCGCGCCCACCTGCTCGACCGGCTTATTCCGACCCTCATCAAGGCACGGCCGCCCAGCACCGTCCCCGGTGACCACTTCCGGCCCAGGCACCGGCTCCATCCGGACGCCACCCGCCGCTATCTCACCTACCTTGCCCGAGCCTTTCCGCCCGACGAGACCCGCGACATCGCCTGGTGGCGCATCGCCGCCACCCTCCCCCACACCCAGCGCACCATCACACTCGTGACCGGGCTCATCGCAGGGCTCGTCATCGGACTTGTGGCGGGGCTGCCGACCGGACTCGCGGCCGGGCTCATCGTCGCGGTCATCGTCGGACTTGTGACGGATCTCCGCAGCAGGTCGTGGGCCAATGAGCTTCCAGGTCATGCCGACCTCCGTTTCCGCGGTGAGGGGCGCTCCCTTCTTCGCGCCATCCGGAGAAGAATGGCGGGCATCCTCGGGACCGGACTCGTGATCGGGTTCCTGGCCGGTGTGCTCACGGTTGTGTTCCTGGCAAGCGCGCCCACGATCGCGCCTGAAGCGACCCTTGCCATCGGGCTCGCAGTCACGCTGGTGCTCGGGCTCACGTTCGTGCTCGTGTTCGGCATCATGCTCGGGCTGGTGGAGTGGGCAGAGCATCCCGCTCGCATGTCGAGCAGCACTCCCAGCTCGAGCTGGCGATCCGACCAGGCCCTCACCCTTCTGCGCATGCTCACGATCGGGCTCCCGGTCGGTCTCACGGCCGGGCTCGTAGCCGGAGTGCTGCTGACCGGGCTCGTGACCGGTCTCACGGTCGGAGTCGTGACAGGGCTCTTGTTCGGACTTCTGGTAGGCGAGCATCGTGCATGGCTTGCCTGTACCGTCGCGAGCGGCCGGATCGCTCTCACGCGACAACTGCCTTGGCAGATCATGCCGTTTCTCGATGATGCCCACCGGTTGGGTCTGCTCCGGGCGGTCGGCCCGGTCTACCAGTTTCGTCACGCCGTCCTGCACGACCACCTCGCCACGGCGCCACTCCCCTGATCGTCGCGCTCAATCGGCCGGGCAGCCGCAGGCCGACGATCGACGGCCGGCGCAAGCCGGACCTGCCGAGCTACACCGGCGTGAGCACGTTCACCGGCGGGACCGGCACGCGCAGGCTCGCCGGCACCTCCGTCGCCGCCGCGCACGTCACGGGCGCGGCCGCGCTGCTGTTCCGGGCGAACCCGAGCCTCGACGCCTCGCAGGCGCAGTCCGAGCTCACCTGGCGCGCCTACCCGCCCGGCCTCGACAACGACCGGGGGAACGGGCTGATGGAGCTGCTGGTGTCGAACAGCACGTTCTTCTATAAGCAGAGCAACGTGGCGCTCACCCCGCTCGGCGCCTCCCGCACGCTCGACGTCCGCAACAACAACGGGTTCAGCCATGTCGGCCTGGACCTGTGAAGCTGCTCGCCCTGCTGTACGCCGAGCACCAGGACTACAGGAAGGAAGTGGACGCCGTGACCGACGACTGGGAGGTCGGCCCTGACGCTGCGAGCTCCGTCGGGGAGCCGCCCGAGCGGGTGGAGGCGCGCGTGCTGCTTCTGTTCGGTTCGCAGGCCGAAGTCGTGACCGCGCACCCCCGAGCAGTGATCCACTGCGAGTGCCTGCGGCCGAGCTCGCGCTGCAGCCGCGGCTGTGGCCGGGCGGTATGCCGCAGGCGGCTCCGTCCGCGAGATCGCCGAGTCGATCGGCCGCTCGTACGGGTTCGTCCATCGCCTCCTCGAGGAGGCGGGCGTCGAGCTGCGATACCGCGGCGGCGACCACCGGCCCCGCCCCGCCAGCACGACCACCGGAGTGGGAGAGTGACGTCCACCGAACGGTCCGCCGCGAAGGCGGCAAGATGCGTTGGTTTGGCGAGTAAGTTCAGGGGCCCAGATTCGGGTGAGTCCTGGTGCAAGTTGGTGATCTTCAGGGGTTGGCCGGCGAATGAGGTTTGGTACCACTCTCTGGCTCGGCAAGATGGGGCTTTGTCCCCGTAGTCGCATTCGCCGAAGCGTCGCCTCTGCCCAGTCGAGAGCGTGTGGTCGTGGCCGAATTGCGCCAGCCGCTAGATTGGATCTCGCGGCGGTCTAGCGCCCTACTACCGGGGGAGACGATCTCCTGCCCCGCATACGAGGAGGAATCGCATGGGCCGTGTGACGTCGAAGGACGGTACGTCGATCGCGTACGAGCGGCAGGGAAGCGGGCGGGCCGTCATTCTGGTGGGCGGGGGCCTCGACGACGGCTCGGAGAACGCGCCGCTGGCCGCAGCGCTGGCAGAGCATTTCACGGTGTACAACTACGCGCGACGCGGCAGGGGCGAGAGCGGCGACTCCCCCACGTACGCCGTGGAGCGCGAGATCGAGGACCTGCGGGCGCTGATTGGCGAGGCCGGTGGAGTGGCGCATGTGTACGGGGTTTCGTCGGGCGGCATGTTCGCGCTGGAAGCCGCGGCGGCGGGGCTCGCGATCGACAGGCTCGCGGTATACGACGTGCCCTATGACACGGCCGAGGACGCGCCGCAGCGGTATCGGGGTTACCGCGAGCAGTTGGCAGCGGCCCTCGCGGCTGGGCGGCGCGGTGAGGCGGTCGAACTGTTCATGCGCCTGGCGGGGTCGTCGGAGGAGGACGTCGCAGGGGCCAAGGGCTCACCGTACTGGCCGGGGCTGGAGGCGTTGGCGCACACGCTCGCCTACGACGCGGCCTGCTACGGGCCGCCACCGACCGCCCGCCTCGCCGCGATCACCCAGCCGACACTGGTGGCCACCGGCGAGGGAAACCCGTTGTACGAGTCGGCTGCGGAGGCGATCATCATCGGCATCCCCCAGGCCGAACGTCACGTCTTTCCCGGTCAGGGCCATGTGGCCGATCCAAAGGCGGTCGCTCCCGTTCTCGCGCGGTTCTTCGGACGCTAACGTCTCGTCGGCATTCCGACACAGCCCGAACAACTCGGGCGGGTCGTCCACGAAGCGGATGCGAGCGCACCGAAGGGCCGTGGCCCGCCACTTCCGGGGCCCTGACCGGCCCAGCGCCGACGAGTGCCAGCACTGCGGCAAGACGATGCACGTCCAAGGGCGGATCGACACGTTGGAAGGCGGACACGTCTGCCCTGGCGACTGGATCATCACAGGCGTAGCTGGCGAGCGCTGCCCGTGCAAGCCCGGCATCTTCGACGCCACGTACGAGCCCGCCTGACGGGCGCGCCGCACCGCACGAACGGCGAGGGGGGTACATCCCAAAAATCGGAACGTTGGCTTGCCGCATCAGGTCTCGTGATCAAGGCACAAGGATGTTGATCATGATGCCGACCGGAATCGACACGGCCACACCCAGAGCGAAGAAGATCCACTGCTGGCGTCGTTCCGCGCGGATAGTCTCCTTCGTCTGATCGAAGAGGAACCCATCCCCGGTGAGGCGATGGACCACCTCGACCAGGCCACCGTCTCGATCCTCATCGCAATCGACCTGATCCAGGTCGCCATGAGTGAAGGGATCGAGTGGCGATCTGCCACGGCGGCGGACCGCACAGGGTCCGCCGCCAGCCAACGTCAAAGGGCCCGGGAGGGAGGGCCGAAGCCCAAGATGGCAGCCCTGCCAGGCCCGCAGATTGACCTCCAGAGGAGTTCACTCACAGGGTAACCCCGCGAGGCGTCATCGCCTCCGAGATCGCCGCCCAGTACGGCCGCGCACTCCGCACCGTTCGCGAAGTCTGGACCAAGCACCCCGCCTGGCCGGCCCCCACCGGCAAGCGCGGCCGGTGGAACGAGTACGACGCCCAGGCCGTCGAGGCCGTCGTACGCGAGCACTTCCTCCGTGAACCGACGCCCATCGAGGGACGCTCCGACGACCTCCTCACCATCGCGGACATCGTCGAGTACACAGGCCTGAAGCGCGGCACCATTGACGCTGACATCTCCCGCCACCGCATCCCACCGCCGGACGACGCCGAGGACGGCGTGAAGCGGTGGCGGCGCAGCACCATCGACACCGCCATGAGCGGGCGGCGCGGCTACCGCCGCGCTCAGACCGAGAAAGGAAACCGGGAAGCATGACTACTGCCCAGTCCACCGAGCCCGGCACCCTCCTCGCGTTCGTCCGCCAGCGCCTCGCCGACACGGCTTCGCCCCTCGACGCTGCCGTGAACGCCGCCTGGCCCGGCCTCCCCGCCGGCATCACCCTCGACGAAGCCCGCCGCCGCACCAGCGCCGCGCTCACCGCCGCCGGGATCGACGACACGAACCTCGTGCTCCGCCAGGCCATCACCCTGTACGAACAGGCCGTCGACCAGGCCGCATCGCTCCGAGCCCAGCTCGGTGACAACGCCGGGAAGGGTTCCGGGATCGCCGCCCAGTTCTACCTCAACGTGATCCGGCTGCACGCCGCCCGCTGGGCCGGCCATGACGAGTACCGTCCGGAGTTCCGGCACGGCTGGATGGAAGAGCTGTGACCCAGGCACCTTGACCGGAGCCTCACCAGCAGGATCAGCCGGTCCCGCTCCAGCCATGATTCGTAGCCGATATGGTCGCTGGTAGTTGATGACCAGTGCCAGCCGGCGAAGCCCCGGCCTCCCTTGGCCCAGCGGAACCCCCGCACCGGCCGCCCGTGCTCGAACCGGACGCTCCAGCCGTCGCCTAACCGGGTCCGCAGCCGCCGCTCGCCATCGAAGAAGTCCAGGTCGAAGGCGCCGAGCACAGGGTTACCGTACGCACTCGCCAGTTCCTCCATGGTCTCTCCTGGGAACTCAAGCGTCCCTTCCGAGTGAAGTTGGCGGGAGGGACACGCGCTGACTTGCGGCACGTCACCTTGGTTCGAACGGATCCGAACGCAGTCGTTCAGGTCTTCCTGTCGGTGAGATGAGTCTCCGCTGACCATGACACGGAGGCATCACGCCCCTGGGGCACTGCCAGGGCTCAGCGCCGTGGTCACGGCGGTGGTATGCGATACCGGCCCCGCTCAACCTCGCGCGCCTATTCGTCCCACGTTTGGATAGTTCGACTTGCGCGCCAGCCACCACCAGCCGTCACCCAGCCGGCTGCACCACCAGTAATCGTCGAACGTGGTCGCGGTGAGATCACAGGGACTTACCCACGCGGCCTCAGGCCGGTCATAGATGTAGAGGAACATGTTCTCTGACACTTCCTCGTTCGACAGTCCCATCATGAGAACACGTCCGGGATAAAGCTCGATCGGCACATCCTGCGTACTGAGATGATCAAAATGCAGGACATCGAATTCATCAGGCAGATGCACCCAGCCACCCGAAGGCATGTCCGCCGACAGCTTCCTGTCCTCGGCCAGCTGGGCCAGCGCGGTGAACTTGCCGTGATGGACCGCGAACCACGTACGCCCGAAGATCCCGTTCCAGGGCAGCAGCACAACGGCGGCACACAGAACGACCGCCGCGCCGGTCGCGCCGTAACCGCGGATGTCACCACGTCGGCGTATGAGTCTCTGCGCCCACCACGACGTGGAAAGCACGGCCACGACGAACGCGATCCCAAGGATCAGCTGCTCGATGATCCGATCGTAGTACTCCAGCCACAGCAGATACCGTCCAGTCACGACCACGAGCCAGCTCGCCACCATGGTCGCGGTCAACGCATGCGATCGCTTCTCGATCACGTCTCCAGCCCCGGTCGGCGAGCACTGCTCCACGTGCGGACGGCCTCCCGCCAACCTGTGAACCCAACCCGCGCACTGCAACCCGCCTCATCTAACGGGACACCGCACAACCCGCGGCCCTCTGCGACGTACCAAACCTCAAACGCGCTGTCGGCGAGGCTCAACGGACATCAAGCTCCAGCAGTCACTCAACCTTCGGTGAGACACCGTAGTCGTCATCAACCTTCGATGACAATGCTCACTTTTCGCTGCGACAGGACACCTGAAACGACAAGATCCCGCCTGATCGCGATGATCAGACGGGATCCCGTCAACTTCGGTCCGGCCGTTTCAAGAACGGCCCGGATAGTCCGTGGGCTTGGTTCAACTGGTCCGCGCGTAGGGCGAATCAAAACATTGAGGGCCCCGGCATTGCTTTGCCGAGGACCTCGGGGCCGCTCAAGGCTCCTCGCCCCGGGACCGCGAGCGTCGCTCGTGCACGCCGGCCTGCTCAGCGTGCAGCTACAGCCGCCCGGCACGAAGTTCGACCAGCCGGACGAGGGCCAGCGGCCAGACGAGAACGAAGAGGACCCCGAGACCGAGGAAGGGCCCGCCGACGGCGCCGTCCTTGAAGAGGAGGAAGAGCAGCCGTGAAGCAGCGTGAGACCTGATCACCGTGAGGGCGTACGCAGCCCCTGTCAGCCTCCTGCCTCGGGCCGCCGCTGAGGCCGAGCCGTCGCCCGAAGCCGGGGATGAGGCGGGACTGCGCGCGGGCGGCTACGGCAGCTCGTTCATGTTCAACGTGCTCGACGAAATCTGGAACCACGAGCCGGAGGAGTCCGAGCACAACCCGGAAGGTCTGCCCGAGCGCAGCATCCTCCAGGTCCGCCTGTTCGAGTGCGGTCCGGTTACGTGGCCGGCCTCGCACGCGGCCACCGCGGGGATGCGTTCCGGCGTGGCCGGGCTCACTGACTGGTATGGCGAGCAGCTGAGCCGCCGCGACTCCGGCCGCTACGAAGCACTCGTACGCGGCTTCAACGACTTCCGTGCCAAGCACGGACTCCGCACCTCCGACGGCGAGGCCGTCCCGCCCGCCGTCGACCAGCAGCAGCCGGTCGACGAGCGGCAGGACACCGCGCCCGAGGAGGCCGCGACCACCCCGACCGACGCGCCGGACACCCCGGTAGTACACCACGCGACAGGTCTCACCCCGTCACAGCGCACCGCCCGACTGCGGGCGCAGCGCTACCCCTTCCTGACGAAGGAGTCCCGATGGACGAGATCGAGCGCAGGCTCGCCGAGATCGAGACCGAGATGCGCGCACTGCACGAGGCCGCGGCTGGCGCGGCGTTCACCGATGAGCAGCAGGCACGCTGGACCGAGCTGGAGGAGCAGCGCGCTGAGCAGCTGCGCCTGCAGGAGGAGGAGCGTGCCCGCCAGGCCGACCTGGAGCGGCGCCGCAACGCGGTTGCCGGATTCGCGGCCCGCGGCAACACCGAGGCCGGCGACGGCAACCTCGACGTCCGCGGTGTGCAGGTGATGCAGCGCGTCGACCCGTGGGACGGTGCCAACGTTCGGGCCCTGCCGGACCTGAAGGCGCGAGACAAGGCGCTGGAGGACCGCTCGCTGACGGAGCACGCCAGCGACGAGCAGATCGCGCGGGCCGCTAGGGTCCTGCGGACCCGCACTCGGGACTGCAACGGCGCGCACGTCGCCCGCCGCCTGCTGATCACCGAGAACGTGCACTACCGCAGTGCGTTCATGAAGCTCATCACGCGGGCCCACCCGGTGCTGACTCCTGAAGAGCAGCACGCGGTGGAGGTGTACGAGGAGTACCGGGCGATGTCGATCGGCTCGGACGCCGGCGGTGGGTTCGGCGTCCCGGTAATGATCGATCCCACCATCATCCTGACCGCGCAGGGCTCCCCGAACGACATCCTCAACCTCGCCCGGGTCGAGACCATCACCAACGACGAGTGGAAGGGCGTCTCGTCTGCCGGAATCGTCCTGGTCGTTCGACCCGGAGTCGAGCGAGGTCTCGGACGACAGCCCAACCCTCGCACAGCCGTCGGTTCCCACCCACAAGGCCCAGGGCTACATCCCGTACACGATCGAGGTCGGGATGGACTACCCGGGCTTCGCCGGAGAGATGGCGACGATCCTGGACGAGGGCTACCGCGAACTGCTGGCGCAGAACCTCACCACGGGCACGGCGTCAACGCGCCTACGGGTGTGGTCACCAAGCTCGACGCCGCCACCACCAGTGAGGTCGTGGTCACGACCGACGGCGCGTTCGGCGCAGTCGACATCTACAAGCTGTGGGACGCGCTGCCGATCAAGTACCGCAACCGCATGCCGTCCTGGATGAGCAGCACCGACGTCATGAACGAGGTCCGGCAGTTCGGCTCCGCCGGCGCAGGCGGCTCGAACTTCTCGATCAACCTCACCCAGGAGTCGATCCCGCGCCTGTTCGGCAAGCCATACTACGAGAACGGGACGACTTCACCGGCACCACCGGCGCGGCCAACCTGGTGATCCTGGGCGACTTCAAGAACTACCTGGTCGCTCAGCGAGCGGGCATGAGCGTCGAGTTGGTGCCGCACGTGTTCGGCAACACCAACAACCGGCCTATCGGCCAGAGGGCGTGGTACGCCTGGGCCCGCGTCGGTGCCGACGTGATCAACACGGCCGGGTTCAGGGTTCAGGTCGCCCCGGACGGGATGTGCGGCTGGAAGGTGCGGCCGTTCCCGACGGTCTACGACTGGGGGCAGGACCCGCAAGGCACGTTCGGTTTCCATGTGCGGAGAGACTACACGCCGAACGCGCTCACACAGGTAGCGGGAACGGGTGCCACGTGCCTGCTGGTTCACCGGTCTGCGGCAGAGAAGGTCCGCGCCGAGGCGGGTGATGTCTGGTTCAACCCCGTGGCCTTCACCGATGGTCGGCCGGTGAGCGAAGACCTCTCGTTCTGCTACCGCCTGAACAGGGCGGGGATCCCAGTGTTCGTGCACACGGGCGTGCCGACCAGCCACCACAAGCAGATCTGGGTGGGCGAGGACGAGTACCGATTGTTCGAGGCGGCCTACCGCGCCGCAGCCGAGCCTGAGCCGGTGGTGGCTTCGTGACGGCCGCCGTTCAACGCGCCGCGCAGGCGCTGGTGAAGTGACAGAGAGGGATAGGTGAGCGACTTCGCGATGTGGGGCTACTTCGTCGGCGGCGAGGCCGTCGCCCCTGCCCCGCTGCCGGCGCCGAACGGCTGGTGGAGGTTCGACGAGGGCACGGGCGACACGATCGCCGACTCGTCCGGCGGCGGCCGTGCCGCGACCCGTACCGGCGGGATGACCTGGATCGGCGGGCGCGATGGCGGCGGCGCGGTACGGTTCGAGGCACCGGGTTCGCGGCCCCGCCCGTCCTTGACCAGTGGACCCATCTGGTGGGCGACTACGACGCGCCGTCCAGGCAGACGCGGCTCTACGTCAACGGCGCTCTGGTCGGGCGGCTCGACGGCGTCACGTTGTGGCAGGCCGCGACGCCGGGTCCGTTCGTCATCGGGGCGTCGAAGTGGCTCGGCAACCGGGTCGATCACTTCGCGGGCTCCGTCGACGACGTACGGGCCTACGCCACCGCGCTCGACGAGTACGAGATCAGCCGCCTCCACCACACCGCGGCGCTCGCCGGGCGCGACTGACGGACGTTCCTTCTCGCCGCCCGGCACGGTGACGTCGGGGTCCCCACCCGGACCCCGACGGCCGTCAACCGTGGTACGGAGGGACCGGGCGGCCGTTGCGCACCAGGAGTGTCAGGGGACGGGTGGGCTCGCTCTCCTGCACCGCTCCCCCGGGGACGACGGTCCGGCCCGACAGGTCGAGGGTGTCGACCCGCACGAACCCCCATGGCCGGCCGAACCGTTCGTCGTCGGCCGAGGCTCGGACGAAGAGACGGCCGCGGACGTCGATGACGAGGTCACCAGGCCACCACGCCTCCGGCCCGGCGACCACCAGGTGCTACGGGACGGCCCAGGGGCCCTCATATCCGCGCCCGCGCGGTTGTCATCCTTCCCCCCGGCCAGACGTTTCCCGCCGATGTGCTGATCGATGAACTGTCGCGAGCACCCGGCATCTGCTCGGCGCAACGGCTGCGAGCGGTGAGATGACATCTGTCATCAGATTTCGGGTGTGCCGGACACTATGACGGCTTCGCGGAGATCGCCAGCATGGTCGCTATGCGAAAAGCGTTGATCCCCATGGTGGCTCTGCTGCTCACGGTCGGTACGGCTCCCGCCGTAGCCGCGACTGCCGCCACTCCCGCGATCACCTGGGCCGCGTGCACAGGTCTGCCGGGCCCGGCAGACCTGGAGTGCGGCACACTCACCGCCCCCCTCGACTACGACGATCCGGACGGCAAGACGATCGACCTCGCCGTCCTGCGCGCGAAGGCCGGCGGCGACCGGCTCGGTTCGCTGGTGTTCAACTTCGGCGGCCCCGGCGCCCCGGCGGTCGAGACGCTGGCCGCGGCCCTCGGCAGCTACACGGAACTGCGCGAACGCTACGACCTCGTGGCCATCGACCCGCGGGGCGTGGGCAGGAGCTCACCCATCACCTGCGGCACCACGGCCGAGCTCGACCGGTACTTCGCCACGGACGGCAGCATCTCCAAGCCCGCCGAACGCCCCAAGATCCTCGCAGCGACCAAGAAGTACATCGACGCCTGCGTGAAGAACTCGGGTGAGATCCTGCCGCATGTCGGCACCCCGAACGTGGCTCGCGACCTCGACCGCCTGCGCACCGCGCTCGGCGAGGACAAGCTCGACTTCCTGGGCTACTCCTACGGCACGATGCTGGGCGCGACGTTCGCGACGCTCTATCCGCGCAACGTCGGCCGCATGGTCCTGGACGCCGCGGCCGACATGACCCAGCCCTATCTGGACATGGCCGAAGCGGGGGTCGCCGGGCGCGAGCACACCTACCGCCTGTTCCTGGACGACTGCGTAAAGAACGGTTGCGACCTCGGCACCACGACGAAGGCCGCGAACCGGACCGTGGAGCGCCTGGTCAACCGGCTCAAGGCCACCCCGCTCCAGGTCGGTGAGCGTCAGCTGAGCGGGGCGCTGGCGACCATGGGTGTCGCCATCGGCCTGTACACCAAGTCGACGTGGCCCATCATCGAATCCGCCGTGAGCAAGGCGGTCAAGGGCGACGGGCGTGAACTGCTGGCGCTGTCGGACGTCTACACCGGCAGATCGCCGAACGGGCGCTACTCCACGATGCTCCAGGCGGCCTTCGCCGTCGCCTGCCGCGACGCGGTCGAGTCGCCGACGCTGCGGCAGACGATCGAGGCCGACCGGCGGCTGCGGAAGGTGTCGCCGCTGTTCGGCGGGGGGTCGCCGATGTGCGCGATGTGGCCGGTCCCGGCCCAGCCGAACGACCGGATCGACGCGACAGGCTCGGGCCCGATCGTGGTCATCGGCGGGAAGGCGGACCCGGCGACGCCGTACGAGTGGGCGGAGAGCATGGCGCGCAAGCTGAAGACGGGCGTGCTGGTCACCTTCGAGGGCGAGGGGCACGGCTCGTTCGGGCAGGGCAACACGTGCGTGGACGCGCTGGTCCACGCGTACTACTTCGACGGGACGGTACCGGCGCCGGGCAGTTCCTGCCCGGCAGGCTGATCGCCGCACCTCACGACGGGCAGGTCTCGGGGCGGGTCGATGACGGTTCGTCCAGGACGGGCCGCGGCGGTTTCTGGGTGGCGGTGTCACGCAGAACAAAAGTGATTGCCTCGGGACCAGGGCTCATGTTGGCTGTGCGGCATGGCTGAACTGCGCACCGATCGCCTCATCTTGCGCCGATGGCGTGACTCCGACCTCGAACCGTGGGCGGCGATGAATGCCGATCCCGAAGTCCGGGAGCACTTGGGCGACCTGCTCACCCGCGAACAGAGCGATGCCTCCGTGTCGCGATTTCAGGCGGAGTTCGACCAGCGAGGCTATGGGTGGTGGGCGGTTGAGGTGGAGGCCATGGGCGAGTTCATCGGCTTCGCAGGCTTGGATGAAGTGGACGACCACATGCCGTTCACAGGAGTGGAGATCGGCTGGCGGCTCGCCCGCTCGGCCTGGGGCCAGGGCTACGCTACCGAGGCTGCGCTGACAGTCCTGGCCCACGGCTTTGACGCTCTTGAGCTTCCTGAGATCCTCGCTGTCACGACGGCCACCAACCTTCGTTCCCAGGCGGTGATGCGCCGGATCGGCATGACCCGGGACCCGGCCGACGACTTCGACGACCCCACCGAGCCCGAAGGGCCACTGCGTCCGAACGTGTTGTACCGCATCGCCCGTAGTGCGAGGATCTAACGTTCTGCGCTGGGGTCGTTTGATCAGGCTGCGGCGGCGACGGGGCGTCCGACACCACGGCGAAGCTCTGCGGTCAGAGCACCAGCCGGCCCGGCGCGACCGGAGTGGATCAAGAAATTCGCCCGTACGGAGACGATTGTGAAGGCGGCGTCAACCGGAACGTCAGCCAACCTCGATACCAAGATCACATGAAGATCAACCGTAACGTCATGGCCGCCACGGCGATCGCCATGACCGCCGCCGCCACCTTCGCCGCCCAGCCGGCCACCGCCGCGAGCCAGATCGCGGCCGTCTGCCCGACCGGTTACCTGTGCCTGCAGCCGAGCGCGTCGTCGGCCAAGGCCGTGCTCGTCAAGCAGGGGGACAGCCGGTCCTTCTCCGGCGGGCTGCAGGTCAGCCAGGTGACCAACCAGACCGGCGTGGCCTACTGCGTCAGCAGCGCGCCCTACGGCTACACCCTGGGCGCCAGGAAGACGGTGACCCGTACCCACACCGTGCTGTCGGTCAAGCCGGCCGGATTCTGCGCGGCCTGAACGTGACGAAGCCCGGGTTTCGGAACATCCGGGCTTCGTGCCGTGCGTTCAGTACGAAACGCCGGAGGTAGCGGCCGGGTCGCACACGCGGCCCTGCCCCGGGCCCGTCCCGTTCGGCACGGCAGCCATGTCATCACGGTCATCGAGCCCGCCTGGGCCGCTGTCCGGGGCGATCTCGCGTCGTTCAAGCGGGAACGGCCGTGGCAAGGCCGCCTGTGAGCGCAGCGCTTGAGAGAATTCCCGCACCGAATCTGTGGCGCGTACTTCTCCGTCCCTTTCGTTCGGATGCACGCCTGCTGTCCGCCATGATGTTACTTTCAGCGACAGATCGGATACGGTGTGTTTGTGAGACGTCTCCAGCTTGTCCTGCCCGCCGCCGCTCTCCTCCTCGGTGCGGTCGCCGCCGTCGGGCTCTTGCGCCGGTATCTGCAGATCCGGACCTGCAACCACCTGATGGTGCAGACGAAGCCCGGCCGCTGGGAGGTGCCCGCGCCGCACGACGACGTGCCCGCCCAGTTCGGCGCGGACTTCATCGACGCAGGGACACTGGCGCGGTGAACGGGTGACGGGTGGTCCCGCCTGAGCGCGGGCCCGGACCGGAGTGCGCCGTCACGTCCCGGCGGGGTCGCCGTCCTGGGATTGAGCGAGTTTACGCAGTTCGGGGCCGTAGTCCGGGTGAGCGAGAGCGGCGGCGAACTGGGCCTTGAGGTAGTTGAGCGGCGACCCCGTGTCCCACCAGGTGCCATCGATGACCTGCCCGTACACCTCGTGCGTGCGCGCATGGTCGTTCAGCGCGTCCGTGAGGTAGATCTCGCCGACCGGGTTCTCGTGCCAGCTTCGGGTACGGGCTTCCAGCGCGTCGACGACGCCCGGCGTGATCACGTACCCGCCGATCGCGGCGTAGCGGGAGGGCGCCCGTTCGGGGGACGGCTTCTCCACCAGGCCGCCGATCAGCAGGCGCCCCTGCCCGAGGTCCTCCTTGACGACGGGGACGCCGTAGCGCGGGGCGTCTTCCGCAGCCATAGGCATCAGGGCCAGGACGGGGGCCCGCGTGGCCTCGTACGCCGCCTTGAGCTGCTTGGCCCGCGGCACCTCGGCCACGAAGACGTCATCGGCCCACAGCACCATGAAGGGCTCGTCCCCGATGACGCGGGCCGCGTTGAGCACGGGAGTGCCGTTGCCGTAGGGCCCGTCCTGGTACAGGTACGTGATGCGGGCCAGCGACGACAGCTCGGCGACCGCGTCGGCCAGTTCGGGCTTGCCGGTCGTACGGAGCTGGAGTTCGAGATCGGCGTCCGGGGCGAAGTGCTGCTGGATGAGGTGCTTGCGGCCCGAGGTGACGATGGTGATCTCCTCGATGCCCGACTCCACCAGCTCCCGGATGGTGTGCTCGATGACGGGCCTGTCGCCGATCGGCAACATCTCCTTGGGAAGCGCCCTGGTCAGGGGCAGCAACCGGCTGCCCAGGCCGGCGACCGGAATCACGGCTTTGTGGATCACGTCGTCTCCTGCTCACGCCTGCGTTGAGGCCACGACGCTACCGCAGCAGACGATCTCCTCCCGATCCGGTCCACCGGCCGTCGCGGGTCGAGGTCGTCCAGGGTTGAGATCGTCCGGAGTTGAGCCGTCCCGGGTTGAGGTTGTCCAGCGAGTGCGCTCGCGCCGTCCCGTTCCGGTCGCGCACACTGGCAGAGGGATCTCTGGCGCGGCGGGAGGCACGACGATGCCCACACGCATGACCCTGCTGATGGCGGCCCTGCTGATGGCCGCCGGCTGCACGGCCGCGCCACCGCCACCATCGTCAACACTGCCACCGCCACCATCGCCGTCGCCGAGCCCGCCCGCGCGGGCCGCCCCCACCAGCGGCTGCCAGGCCGCCCGACGCCTGGAGCCGGGCACCCACCGCATCCGGCACGGCGGGCTGGAGCGGCGCTTCCTGCTGTCGGTGCCGGACGGGCCCGGCCCCCACCCCGTCATCCTCGACCTGCACGGCCTCAACTCCGACGCCGCCCGCCAGAGCGCCTACAGCCGCCTGGCCGACACCGGAGCCCGGCGCGGCTACATCGTGGCCACCCCGCAGGCCGCCGAGGGACGCATGGGCTGGACGCTGCCCCACACCGCCGGCCCCGACGACACCGGCTTCCTCACCGCCCTGCTCGACCACCTCGAACGCGGCCTGTGCGTACGGTCCGGCCGCGAGTTCGCCGCCGGCATGTCGTACGGCGCCGCGATGGCCACCGCGCTCATCTGCGAACTGAACGGCCGCCTGACCGCCGTCGCCGCCGTGGCCGGGCTCAACCTCGTCCGCCCCTGCCCACGGGCCGTACCGCCCGTCACCGTCGTGGCCTTCCACGGCACCGCCGACCGCATCGTCCCCTACCGGGGCGGCCATCCCCTGCGCGACGCCACCGGCGGCCTGCGCGAACTCGCCGACCTCGTCGTGCTCGACCCCGTCGAGCAGGCCGCCGACGGCTGGGCCGCGCTGCTCGGCTGCACCGGCCGCACCACCGCCGCCCAGGCCCGGAAGGTACGCGTACGCGACTGGAAGACCTGCCGCGGCGGCGCCACCCTGCGCCTGTACACGATCGACGGAGGCGGCCACACCTGGCCCGGCCCCATCGACGTGCCCTGGCTCGGGACCACCGCCCGCGACCTGGACGCCACCGCCCTCATCCTCGACACCTTCGACCGCGCCCCCGCCCGCTGAGGCGGGGAGGCGTCCGGAAGCGTCCCGGGCCGGTCAAACGGCTACTCTTGTCGCTCATGACTCAGGTGGGACACCCGACGGCGCGCGCCCTGCTGCGCAGACTGGCCGTCGAACAGGCCGAATGCAGAGTGCCGTCGCTGACGGCCGCGATCGTGCGCGACGGGCGGCCGGTCTGGTTCGGCGGACGCGGCCGGGTCGGCGACGACGCCCCGTCCGCCGCCACCCAATACCGCATCGGCTCGATCACCAAGAGCATGGTCGCCGTCGTCGTCATGCGGCTGCGCGACGAGGGCCTCCTCGACCTGGCCGACCCCCTCGAACGGCACCTTCCCGGCACACCGTTCGGCCACCTGACCGTCGCCCAGTTGCTGTCGCACACCGCCGGCCTGACCGCCGAGCCGCCCACCGCCTGGTGGGAACGCACCCCCGGCCTGCCCGCCGACGACCTGCGCGCCCGCCTGGGCCCCGCCGCGCTCAAACACCGGCCCGGACGCCGCTTCCACTACTCCAACGTCGGCTTCGCGCTACTGGGCGAACTCGTCGGCCGCCTGCGCGGCACCACCTGGCTCAAGGCCCTGCGCACCGAGGTGCTCGACCCGCTCGGCATGCACGACACCACCCCCCGCCCGCGCACCCCGCACGCCACCGGCTACGCCGTGCACCCGTGGGCGGACGTCGTCCTGGCCGAGCCCGAACACGACGCCGACGCCATGGGCCCGGCAGGGCAACTCTGGTCCACCCCGTACGACCTGGCGCGCTGGGCCGCGTTCCTGTGCGGGGAGAGCGCCGGCGTGCTGTGCCCCGGCACGCTGGCCGAGATGCGCGAACCGGCCGGCGTCGAGGACGGCGACACCTGGACCAGCGGGTACGGGCTCGGCCTGCAGCTCGCCCGCCTCCGCGGACGCCGCCTGGCCGGGCACACCGGCTCCATGCCCGGCTTCCTGGCCACCGTGTGGGCCGACGCCGCCGAAGGGCTGGGGGTGCTGTTCATGGCCAACACCACCGCAGGCATGAGCGGCACCCTGCTCCCCGACCTGCTCGACATCCTGGAAGAGCACGAGCCGCGCCTGCCCGACGAATGGCGTCCCGCTCCGGCCGACGCCGGCCTGCTCGCCCTGACGGGGCTGTGGCACTGGGGGCCCAAACCGTACGCGCTGCGGCTGCTGTCCGACCGGGCCCTGTCGCTGGAACCGATCGGCGGGGGCGGGCGCGCCTCGCGGTTCGTGCCGCAGCAGGACGGGACGTGGCTCGGGCTGGACGGCTACTACGCCGGTGAAACCCTGCGTGTGGCGGCCGACCACCTCGACCTCAACACCTTCGTCTTCACCCGCGAACCGTACGACCCGGCCGCACCGGTGCCCGGCGGGACGAGCGACTGGCACGCCTGAACCCGGCGGGCGAGGTGGCGCGACAGGCCAGGCGACAGGGAAGGCCGCGCGGCTGTCGGCGTTCGGCGCGGCGGTTCGGGGCGCGATGGTTCAGGGCGCGATGGTTCAGGGCGTGGCGGTCAGCAGCCCGGCCAGCCTGCGCAACGAAAGCCGGAGCAGCACCAGCGCGGGCGGGCGTACCAGCGGCCACAGCGCCCGCCCCAGCGGCCCGAACGGCAGCTCCAGCTCCTCCGCCCACACCACGCGGCTGCCGTCCCGATGCGGGCGCACCCGGATCGCGCCCCGCCCGCGTACGAAGCGGCCGGTGTGCGTGACGCGCACCAGCTCCGGCGGACGCCAGCAGGTGATCGTCATCGTGTCCAGGAAACCGAACGGCCACACCCCCGTGAAGGCGGCCACCTCGTGCTCGCCCACCAGCCTGGCCGAGGTCAGCACCATCCACTCCCGGTGCCGTGGCCAGTCGGTGATCAGCGCGAACACCTGCTCCGGCGGCGCACCGACCTCGACGGCCGCCGCCGCGTACACCGGTCTCATCCCGACCTACCCCCCCGCTCGCCGCCGTCCTCGCGGGCACCTCGCCGAACGGCCGGACCCGCCGACCATTGTCGGCTCTCATGAAATACCTGCTCGCGATCGGGCTCGACGAATCCGACATGCACTGAGGAGATCGCCCGGCACGATTGCGGCCCACCCCCTGGTCGCGCCCAACCGCGCACACAGGGCCGCACGACGCCTGCGCCCCGGTGGCATGATCGAGGTCATGGCCTCCACTCCCCTCGGCCCGGCCTACCACCGCCTGTGGACGGCCACGGCCCTGTCGAACTTCGGCGACGGCATCAGGAGCGCGGCGCTGCCGCTGCTGGCCGCCTCGATCACCACCGATCCGGTCCTGGTGGCGGGCGTGGCCGTGGCCGGGCAGCTTCCGTGGCTGCTGCTGGGGCTGGCGGCCGGGGCGCTGGTGGACCGGTTCGACCAGCGCCGCCTGGCGGTCCTCGTCGACTGCGGGCGCACGGTGGCGCTGGGCGCGCTGATCGTGGCCGCGGCCACCGGCAACGCCACCGTGGCGTGGATCTACGCGGTGGCGTTCCTGTGCGGCGTGGGCGAGACCCTGCGCGACACCGCCACCGCCACGCTGCTGCCTCCCCTCGTGGCCGACACCGACCTCGAACGGGCGAACGGACGCCTGGTCAACGCCGAAGTGGCGGGCAACGAGCTGATCGGCCCGCCCGTCGGCGGCTACCTGTTCGGGGTCGCGGTGGTGCTGCCCTTCGCGGTCAACGGCGGCGTGCTGGCCCTGGCCGCGGCGCTGATCTTCAGCCTGCCGAACGTGTTCGCGCCCGCCCGGGACGGCGAGCGGAAGGGGCGCATCTGGGGTGACACGGTGGCGGGCCTGCGCTGGCTGGCGGGCCAGAGACGCATGCTCACGCTGACCCTGCTGTCCGGCCTGTTCGCCTTCGCCGACAGCATGTGGTTCGTCGTGCTCGTGCTCTATGTGCAGCAAGTGCTGCTGCTGCCCGCCGCCGCATACGGGCTGCTGGTGGGCGTCGGCGCCCTGGGCGGGCTGGCCGGCGGCTTCCTGGCCGGTCGCATCGCGCGGGCCACCGGCCCCGCGGTGGCGCTGGCCGGGTGCTTCGCCGCGGGCGCGGTCGGGCAACTGCTGCTGGGCCTGACGTCGGAGGTCGTCGTGGCGGGGCTGGGGCTGGTGGTCACCAGTGGCGCGTTCGGCGTCTGGGCGGTCGTGGCGCGTACGCTGCGCCAGCGGAGCACCCCGCGCGAGCTGCTCGGCCGGGTGACCAGCTCCGCCACGACCGTCGTGATGACCGCCTCGCCCCTGGGCGCCCTCATCGGCGGTCTCATCGGCGCGGAGTTCGGCCTGCGCGCCCCCATCCTGATCGGCGTCCCGGCGCTGGCCGTGGGCGCCTGCGTCGCGTACGCGGTCCTGCGCGACAAACCGCGCTCGCCGTGACGGCCCCGTCCCGGTAGAGGGAGCGAGGGCAGGGCTGGTGACGCGGGATCAACCGGTTCCGCCCTCTGACCTCCTGGCGGGACGACTCACCGTACGACGAGGACGACCTTTCCTGTGGTGCGGCCCGTCTCACCGTGGGTGTGGGCCTTGGCGGCCTCGGCGAGTGGGAAGGTCGCGTCGATGTGGGCGCGGAGTTTGCCCTCCTCGGCGAGCGCGGCGATCGCGAGCATGCCCGAAGGGTCGGCCTCCACGAGCATCGGTGCCAGTCGAACGCCCAGCTCGGCAGCCTTCCTCGCGCCGGCGTCGATGCCGATCGGCAGGATACCGGCATCTCGGCGATCCAGCCGATGCCACACGCCAGCGGCCTGGGCCCACTGATGGCCGCCGCCCGCAACTATCTCTACTCCCTCAACGCCGAACTCGCCGACGCCGGCGTCTACGCCGGCACCCTCTCGGTCGCGGCACTGATCGCCCGCAGCCAGACCGCCGAGGCCGTCGAGGCTCAGACCGGTGCCCCGGTCGGGTCCGGGCCTGTCAAGATGCCCAACGGTTTCGAGTTCCCCGTCGTCGACCCGGACGGCCTTGCTGAGCACTACTGGGACATGCACACCAAGCGGGACCGGGTCGAGCGCATCCACCCCGAGCCCGAGGCCCTGTAGAGCGGCACCACCGCGGCCGTCCCTCCGCGGGTCTCGTCATCGAACCGCGGGCCGGGCAGCCGGTCCACGAATGCACTTCCAGCAGCACCTCGGGCAGGTCAACGACCGACATGCAGGCCTCGACGTCGGCGCGCAGCGCGGTCAGCGCGGCGGGTTCGTCCGCGGGCTGGGTGAGCAGCCGCTGCACCAGGCCCGACTCGCGCAGGCCGCGGTAGTAGACGTCGCCGGCCGTCGGGTCGAAGTACGCGGAGCGTTCGCCGCGCAGCGTCACCACGCGTTCGGCCATGACGCACAGATTGTCCTGCGCGAAGGCAGGCCTTGTGTCTGGCGATCGTGGTCACGGCAGGGGTGGTAGTGATCGTCCGGGCTTGCGATGATCGCTATTCGGTCGAGATCAGACGGCCCCAGTGCGGTATCCCGCACATCCTCGCCCATGAGCATGGGAGCCGCGGCTACGGCTTTGGGTAATAATCCGTACTTTCACTTCGCAGACGGTAGAAAACACGCCCCGGCGCCGTCGTCCCGCTGAAGAGCACTTCTGGCAATTGGCTCTCAAGCACCACGGTATGGGCCTGGCCAACTGACCTCGGCCCGGAAACCGGCCTGCCCGATGGCCAGGTCGGAGTCCTGATAGGAGACCGCGACCCTCGGCGGCGATCCGGCGGGCCTGCCGACGGCGCCGCAGGCGGCGGTTCAGGGGGTCAGCCGCGCCCGCCCGTGAACGGGGCCTCGCCCTCCTTCAGCGGCCGGAAGCGCAGCGCCGACCACACCTCGTCCACGGCCACCTGCCCGTTGGGGCGCAGGCCGTACTCGCCGACGATGGGCCACAGGGTGTCGCGGTTGATGTCGGACCTGTTGCCCTTGGGGTAGGCCACCCAGAGGACGGCGGGCTCGGTGAGGCGGTCGCGATGCCGCTCCAGCAGTCGCCTGGCCGCGGCGGCGTCGGTGGCGAAGAACACCGCGACGGCCGCGTCCTTCAGGTCGTCGGCGTAGCGGGCGCCCTCGGGCAGCGGTGCGACCAGCGGGCGGTGGGCGCCGTCGGAGACCCACACCACGGTCTCGGGCTTGACGAGCAGCTTGTCGGCGACGGTCCTGGCCATGGTCTTCTCGGCTCCTTGGTCGTTCGGGACGCCCCCACACTTCCACCGACAAATCAAGTTGGCAAGGCAGTTCTATTGGTCGGCTGTGGGCGCCGTGGGATGGGTGTGCTCGCGCTGGAAGGTGGCGTACAACCACCACAGGGACGGCAGGAGCAGCACCGCGCCCACGGCCAGCGAGACGAGCGTGGCCGCCAGGACCGAGTCCGTCGCGGCGGCCTGGCGCAGCGTCAGCCCGGGCAGCAACGTCGGATACTGCCCCATGCCCCACCCCCACAACAGCCCCACCACCGCCAGCGCCGCCGTCACCCGCACCGCCACGTAGGACCGCAGCCACAGCAGCACCAGCGACGCGAGCCCGGCCAGCACCGACAGCACCAGGAACGGCAGCGCGCGCCCCGACGTCAGCTCCGCGAACAGGCGGGGCGCGTCCGCCCGCAGCACCAGCAGGCCCGCCGCCGACAGCACCCCCACCACCGCGCCGCAACCCAGCGCGCGCCGCCGGAACGCCTCGGTCAGCCCCGCGTCCCCGGTACGCTGCGCGTCCCTGGCCAGATAGACCGCCGCCAGGTACGCCGCCGTCCCCACCGCCAGCAGCCCGCCCACCAGCGAGGTCGGCCCCAGCCAACTGCCCACCAGGTCGCCGCGCGCCAGACCGGGCGGCACCCGTCCGGAGGCGATGGCGCCGGCCGCCGTGCCCAGGAAGAACGGCGTCAGCACCGACGACACCGCGAACGTGCCGCCCAGTAGGCGCTGCTGCCACAACTCGGCGGACACCTTGCGGAAGGCGAAGGCCGCGCCCCGGCCGATGATGCCGAGCGCGGCCAGCGTGAGCGGGATGTAGAGGGTGGAGGTCACGGCGGCGAACACCGGCGGGATGCCCGTCCACATGAGCACGATCACGAAGATCAGCCACACGTGGTTGGCCTCCCAGACGGGGCCGATCGAATGCTCGATGAGCGCCCGCTGCCGCCGCCCCGCCCGCGCGCCGCCGGCCACCAGGTCCCAGAACCCGCCGCCGAAGTCGGCCCCGCCGAACAGCACGTACGCGGTCAGCCCCACCCACAGCACGGCCAGTGTGATCTCCGGCAACGGCATGGTCACACCACCTTGTAGCCGGTGACGTCGCTCTCCTGCGGCGCGATCGGCACCGGCACGTCACGCGCCAGGCGGCGCAGCACGTAGACCACCGCCGCGGTCAGCACCACGTAGACCAGCGCGACCAGCACGAACCCGTACACCAGGCCCGGCGCGGGGTTGACCGCCTCGGAGGTGCGCAGCACGCCGTAGACCGTCCACGGCTGGCGGCCCACCTCGGTCACCACCCACCCCGCCTCCAGCGCCAGCACCGCCGCCACGCCGGAGACGGCCACCGCCCGCAGGAACCACCGTGAGCCCGGCAGGTCCCGCCGCCGTCGCCAGCTCACCGCCAGCCACACCGACAGGGCCAGCAGCGCCAGGCCCAGCCCGACCATGATCTGGAACGCCCAGTGCACGACGTTGACCGGCGGCCGGTCGGCGGGCGCGATGCCGTCGAGCCCGGCGATCACGGCGTCCGGGCTGCCGTGGGCCAGCAGCGACAGCGCGTACGGGATCTCCAGGGCGTAACGCAGCTCCCCATCGACCACCACGCCGCCCACGTGCAACGGGGCGCCGCGCTCGGTCCTGAACAGCCCCTCCATCGCCGCCAGTTTGATCGGCTGGTGGTCGGCCACGACCCTCGCCGCCCAGTCCCCCACCACCACCTGCGCGGGCGTGACGAGCGCCGCCACGGTCAGCGGCAGCAGCAGCCCGAGCCGGTGATAGCGGTCGCGCCGGCCGCGCAGCATGGCCACCGCGTACACCCCGGCCATGCAGAACCCGGCCACCATGAACGCGGCCAGGATCATGTGCACCGTCTGCGCCGGCGTGGCCGGGTTGAACATCGCCGCCCACGGCTCGACGCTCACCACCTTGCCGCCCTCCACGGCGAACGCGGTCGGCGTCTGCATCCAGGCGTTGGCCGCCACCACGAAGAACGCGCTGGCCACCCCGGCCACCACGATCGGCACGCCGGTCAGCAGGTGCGCCCGGGGCGGGAGCCGGTCCCACGCGTACAGGTAGATGCCCAGGAAGATGGCCTCGACGAAGAACGCGATCGCCTCCAGGGCGAACGGCAGCCCGATGACCTCTCCGTACACGCCCATCAGCCCCGGCCAGAGCAGCCCCATCTCGAACGACAGGATCGTGCCCGACACCGCGCCCACCGCGAACAGCACGCCCAGCGCCCGCGCCCACCGGCGGGCCAGCAGCCGGTAGTGCACGTCACCGGTACGCTGCCCGCGCCACTCGGTTAGCAGCGTGATGGCCGGCATGCCCACCCCCAGGCAGGCCAGCACGATGTGCCAGCCGAGCGACAACGCCATCTGCGAGCGCGCCGCCGCCAGGTCGACGGGGCCGGCCCCCGCCGCCCAGGCCGGGCCGGCCGCCGTCAGGACACGCGCGAGCACCAGATCCTCCACAGGGGTCGTCCGACTTCCGCACCCGCCGCCACACTGAGTGACTTTTCGCAGGTCACACGCGTTGCCGGGCCTACCCCTTACGCCGCCCGCTCAATCCGCGCCGGGCGTCGGCGATCACGCGCACGCCGGGCCGCCTCCGCGCGGGGCGCTCACGCCAGGAGGGCGGACGGGTCGCGTTCCGGCGGGCCTGCGGGCCACCACTCGCCCTCGCGGAGGGTGAAGGGGTACCAGCGTCCGTCACGGCCGTACCGCAGTTGCCGGGGGCCGAGGGTCCAGCGGTTGCGCCACGCCTCGACGGGCGGCGGCCGTTCGCCCTCCCAGCCGGACTCCAGCAGCGCCCGCGCCCTGGCCAGGTCGCGGCGGGGCGGCGTCCAGGAGTGTTCCAGGACCTCCAGGGCCGGTGCGCCGCCGTAGCGCCACGCCTGCACGGCGGCCTCGGAGCCGGGGCCGGGGCTGAGATCGTGCTCGGCGGCCAGCCGGACGCGGTCCTGGTGCTCGGTCAGCTCCGGCAGCTCCCCGCGCAGCAGCAGCTCGCGGGCCCGCGCCGACTCGGCGGCCGCCAGCACCGCCAGCGCGGCCGGGTCGGCGCCGGGAGCGGGGTGCAGGGCGGGCGCGGTGTAGCCGACGTCGTAC
>NZ_BAAAZP010000061.1:0-48524 GCF_039536965.1 Nonomuraea antimicrobica
TGCGGCGGCTGGTTTCCGCGGGCGGGCGCGCGGCGGCGGTGGCGGAGCAGTCGCTGGCGCTGCTGCCCGGCGACCCGCAGGGACGCCGCCCGAAGCCTTGAGCACCCGGTGCCGTCCAGCGCGCTAGAGACCGGCCACGCCCGTGATGCGGTGCAGGGCGAAGCGGTGGACGGCCGCTCTGGTCTCGTCGTACGCCGTCAGGTAGCCACCCTCCATCCTGGCCGGCTCCAGGATGCGCGAGGTCGCGTTGCCCTGCGAGTCGAGGTAGCCGATCCACACCCGCACGCCCTGCTTGATCGCCTCTTGCAGGGCCGAGATCGTGGCCGTGGCGGGCCCGCGCGGCACGTGGCCACCGGGAGCCTCCACGGGCTCGCGCCGCGTCAGGTGCGCCGCGTCACCGGCCCGCAGCGCGCGTACGGCCGCCGCCGCCACCTCGGGGTCGACGCCGTTGGGCGAGGCCACGGCACGGGCCGGGGCGGTGCCCTCGGTACGCCGGTTTTCGAGCTGGGAGATGATCACGTCGCCGTCGAGCGACTCTGCGACCGGCGCGTACCCCATGGCCCGCAGCGAGTCGACCAGCGCCGCCCTGGACGAGCGCGAGGCGATGACGGTCGGCGCGAGCCGCCGCAACCGCAGCGCGGCAGAACGGCGGTCGGCGGTGATCTGGTCGAGCAGCGCCGGGTCGTCGCACCGGACGTACGCCCCCGCCGTGCCCACCCGGATCCGCCCGTGCCGCCGGGCCACATCGGTCACCAGGTACGACAGCGTCTGCGGCACCGGCGTGGCCGAATGGCGGCCCAGCATCGCCACCAGCTCCTCGCCCCCGTGCCCGGCGTCGAGCGCGCGCCGGATCGAGCCCTCGCTGAACCGGTAGACCGTGGCGCCGCCCTTCGACTCGACGTCGGCGGTGAGCGTCATCCAGCGGTTCAGCTCGCTCGTGAGCGGCCCCGGCGCGACGGCGGTGAGGTCGGCCTGGAGCAGCACGTGGTCGACGGGCTCAGGCAGCAGCGGGGCCAGCACCTTGGCCGCCTCGCCGCCCTCGATCAGCGCCCGTCCGTGCGCGGACAGCGCGCCCAGCCCCGTCACGCCGACCTGCTCGGCCTCCCGCAACGCGAACTCGGTGAGCTGCTCCCGCAGCGGCCCCCGGCGGCGCGGCTGTTCCCAGGCCAGCCGTTCGAGCACCGCGTCGCGGTCGGGCGCCAGGCCGGGGGCCGCCGCCAGCACGCCCAGCGTGGCCGACCTGACCCCGGGCGCGGACGAGCGGCGCAGATCGGTGTGCAGGGCGTTGAGCGGCCTGTCGCGCTCGTCGCGCTCGCCCACCAGCCCAGGCAGCCGGTCCGTCTGCAACCACGTGGCCGCCAGCACCACCCACCGGTCGGCGGTGGACCTGACCCGCCACAGGTCGTAGCCGGAGGTCGGCAGCCACTCGCCGTCCACGCCGCCACCGGCCGCGATCAGCCCGGCCGCGTGCGCGACCTCGATCACCAGCGCCGCCACCCACTCGGGCAGGTCCAGCTCGCCCGCCGCGCGCTTCAGGTCGCGTACGCCCAGCCCGCCGGTACGCAGCACACCCGGCGGCTCGACGCTCCACCGCTCGCACAGCTCCTCGACCGACCTGACGAACATGAACGCCTGCCCGGCCGCCGTACGGTCGGCCAGCCCGCGATCGCGCGTCGCCCCCTGGAGCGGCGGCGGCACCGCCAGCAGGCCGCGGTGCACCCGGCCGCCGCGCAGGTGGAGCGCGACCTCGCGGGGCAGTGTCACGCTCTCTTCGCCGGTGGCCGCCAGCAGGCCCCGCGCCAGCAGTTCCTCGATGGGGGAGCGGGCGGAATCGACGCGTACCTCGCGCCTGGCGTTGGGCACCCGGCCGGTGGGCGGGCCCCAGACGAGCTGGTCGAGCGCGGCCCTGGCCTCCGGGGAGACGGACTCGACCAGCGCGGCGGGCGCGGCCAGCATGGCCGCCAGGCGTTCCCTGCCGGTGCCCGGCGTGCCGGGGGCGACGTCGTCAGCCATCTCGTCGAGTTGCTCGGGCGCGTGGTGCCGGAACGCGTCCACGGCCCTCGGGCCCAGCCCTGCGGGGTCGTCGAGCACCTTGCGTACGCCGGGGCCCAGATCGAGGGCGTCGTCGGGGCCGTAGACCAGCGCCAGATCGCGCAGCCTGTCGAGCGCGGCGGAGAGCGCGGGCCCGGGGTCGCCGGCCGGGCCGGTCATGGGCCCCGTCGGAGGATCCGTCGGGGGATCCGTCGAGGTGACGGTCGTGGGGCCGGTCGCCGGGAGGGTCGCCGCGCCGATGAGATCGCTGAGTGCGTCGCTCGACAGCGGCTCGTCGCACACCGCCAGCGTCTCGACGACGGCCAGCGTGAAGCGGTCGAGCCGGTCGAGCGCCCTTCCGATCGCCGAAGGGCTGGCCGCGCGCGCCGCGAGACCCTCCAGATGCGCGGGCACCGGGGTGATCAGCTCGGGACGCGCGGAGACGAGCGCCCGTAGCTGTTCGTCGGTGCGCCCCCTGATCCACTCCGTGAACTCCATCGTTGCCATGGTATGTCCCACCTGATTGGGGCAGCATTGCTGGACGTGATAGAGCGCGCGGACCAGTTGGTGCTGAACTTCGTCTCGCAGGCGGCCGACGCCGCCCACGGCGTGCTCAGGGCCGACCAGCGACTCGACTTCGCCAGGCGGCTGCGGGCCAGGATCGAGGACGAGCGGGGCGGCAGCCAGAACGCGCGCGAGGTGGCGAAGGTGCTGGCGCGGTTCGGCGATCCGGCCGCCCTGGTCGAGCAGGAGGCCCGCAGGCTCGCCGGGGAGGGCGTCGCCACGCGGCGCGACACGTTCCCTGCCGCCGCGAACCCTCCGGGCGGGGCGGGCTCGACCCGGCGCTTCCCGTCCGTCGTGGACGACTCCGCCGTGAACGATTCCGCCGTGGACGATCAGGACGCGCCGCCCGGCGTGCGGGCGTACCGCGAGGTCGCGCGGGAGCGGCTCGGCGGGCGGGCGCGGGGCGGGCGGGAGATGCCGTTCGCGGGGCTGCGCAGGGCGGCCATGTCCAGCGCCAACCCCATGGCCACCGGGGGTCGCGACGCCAGGACCATACTCAAGGAGCATCCGCGCGACGCGGCCGCGATGGCGATCCTGGTCGTCGCGGCGCTGCTGGTGCCGTTCGGCCTGGCGCCGCTGGCGATCTTCCCGGTGCCCGTGGTGGTGTGGGCGCTGGGCGCGGCGACGGTGCTGCTCAGCGAGGTCTGGAAGGTGCGCGACAAGCTCGTCGGGGTCGGGGCGCCGCTGCTGGGCTATTCGGTGGGCGGCGTGCTCGTCGGCGGCCTGCGGGTCGGGACCGAGGCCGGGGCGCAGGCGTTCGTCACGCAGTTCTTCGACGTGAGCGGCACGATGTTCATGATCGGTACGGGCCTCGGGGTCGTGTGGCTGGCCTACCGGCTGCTCGACGTCACCTGACCGGCGCGGGGGTGGGGAGCAGGCCGACGGCCAGGCGTACCCAGGCGGCGACGAACTGGTCCTTCTCCGGGTGCCCCGGCAACTCGCCCACGGTCTCCTGGAACAGCCGGTAGTGCACCACCGAGCCGCCGAGCACGGCCGAGATGCCCGTCCAGTCGACCTCGGCGTCGCGGTATTCGGGCTGGGCCTGGAACCAGGTGACGATGGCGTCGAACATCGGCTGCAGCAGCCCCTCGCGCACGACCGCGACCAGCTCGGGGAACTGGCTCAGGTCGCGGAAGAACACCCGGGTCAGCTCCGACTCCTCGCGTACCTTCGCCAGCCCGGCGCGGCACACGTGGGACAGGCGCTCCTCCAGGTCGACCGAGGACTCCATGGTGCTCAGCTCGGCCAGGCTCCCGGCCACCTGGCTCCGAGTACGGCTCGCGTGCTCGTTGACGGCCGCGGCGAGCACCTCGTACTTGGACTTGAAGTGCCGGTAGAGCCCGCCGGCGCCGGGGGACAGCCCTGAGGCGGCCTCGATCTCGGCCACGGATGTGGCGGAGTAGCCCCTCTCGGCGAACAGCCTGAGGGCCTCATCGACGATCCGCTCACGGGTCGGTCTGGTCATGTCTGCGCTGATACCTCCGTAAGGAGAGTAATCGCTCCGGCGGACCACGTTTCCTGCGGCACGCTGCGCGGGCGGCGTCACGGGGCGGCGCGCCGGATCAGGCCCGCCAGCGCCGAGCCGGCGATCAGCCAGACGAGGGCGGCCAGGCCGTAGTTGACCAGGGTGGTCCAGCGCGGGTCACCGAGCTGGAAGAGGTTGGCCAGCCCGAGGGACGACCACGTGGCGAGTGTCTCGGCGAACTGGTACCAGACGTTGGCCGGGTTGGCCCTGAACACGGTGAAGGCCGCGTACAGCAGCAGCGCCAGCGCGGTCACCCTGGAGACCAGGCTCACCACGTAGGCCACGGCCCCGACGAGCCGCCGCCACGGCGTCACGACGGGGCCGCCGGGACGCGCCGGCCGGTGCGGGCGCGGCGGGGCGGAGGAGGCGACGAGGCGGTCTCCGGCCTGAGGCGGTTGGGGGGTGTCTGTCACGGCCGATCCTCTCCGATAAGTAATTCCTTTCTTCCCATTCCCATGCTCGCGGAACAAGGGCCGTTACGCGGGGTAGGGGGTTGTTTGGCATCCTGCACATGTGATGACTGCGGTGGGATTCGACCTTGACATGACATTGGCCGACACGCGGACGGGCATCGCGGCCGTTTACGACGAGCTGGCCGTGCGATTGGGCGTGCCATTTGACAGCGCGGCGATCGTGGAGCGACTGGGGCCGCCGCTGGAGACCGAGCTGGCCAACTGGTTGCCGCCGGAGGAGGTTCCGGCGGCGGCCGATCTCTATCGGGAGATATACCCGAAAATAGGGGTTCCGGTGCACACGGCCATGGCGGGCGCGTACGAGGCCATCGGCGCCGTACGCGGGGCCGGCGGGCGGGTGATCGTGGTGACCGGCAAGAACGCCCGCGACGCCGTCGGCACCGTCGAAGTGCTCGGGCTGGCGGTGGACGAAGTGGTCGGCTCGGTTTTCGGAGCGGCCAAGGGATCGGCACTCGCGCGCTTCGGCGCGGCGGCTTATGTTGGTGACCATGTCGCGGACATCGAGGCGGCCCGCGCAGGCGGCGCCGTGAGCGTGACGGTCGCGACCGGCCCTTACACAGTGGGAGAGCTGCGTGATCACGGAGCGGATGTGACCTTGGGCGACCTGACCGAATTCGCCGCCTGGTTCGCGGGCTGGCGCGGGCACGATGAACTTCGGTAATTGTCCGGCATTTACCCGGTCGCCCTGGCGCTTCCCGGGGCATAACCTACTTCCATCTATCCTTCTTTTCGACTGTTTGAACGAGGTCCTCCTGTGCCGAGTGGCAAGGTCAAGTGGTACGACGCCGACAAGGGATTCGGCTTCCTCACCCGTGACGACGGCGGTGAGGTCTTCGTGCATTCATCCGCGCTGCCCTCCGGTGCGGGCCCACTCAAGCCCGGCCAGAAGGTCGAGTTCGGAGTGGCCGAGGGCCGCCGGGGCCAGCAGGCGCTGTCCGTACGGATCCTGGAGCAGCCGCCCACGCTGGCCAAGCCCAAGCCGAAGGGCAAGCGGAAGAAGCCGGACGAGATGGTGGTCATCGTCGAGGACCTGATCAAGCTGCTCGACGACCTGTCGACCTCGTACCAGCGGGGCAAGCACCCCGACGCGGCCCACACCAAGAAGGTCGCCCAGGTCCTGCGCGCGGTCGCCGACGACCTCGACGCCTGACCCCGCCCCCTGACCACGAACCCCTGACTCCCCAGCGACCCCTGATCCCCCAGCCCCACCCCCACCCCTGACCGCGACGCGGCCCTCGCACCCCCTGACCGCGACATCCGGCCCCCGCTCCCCGCGGGGGTCTCCCGGCCTCCACGGCCGGTGGCCCGCCGCGCGCAGGGAAGGCGTCAGGCGTTGGGGTTGGTGAGCGGTTTGGTGGTGTCGAGGGTGTCGGGAAGCGGTGGGTCGCCCGCACCGGGCCAGGGGCGGTCGGCGGGAGCCTCGGCGGCCGCCTCCGCGCGCTGACGGTGGAGCTTGCGCCTGGCGGCGCGCACCCGCCTGCCGCGGGCGACCAGCAGCCAGCCGAGCGCCACGGTGAGCACGGCGGCCAGCGTGACCAGCCCCGCCGTGCTGCTCTGGGTGAGCGACAGCACCAGCCCCACCAGGCCGCCGAACACCCAGGCGAGCTGGAGCATCGCCTCCACGACGCCGAACGTGGACGAGCGCACCTCCTCGCCGATCTCCCGCTGCACGATCGCGTCGAGGGCCAGCTTGCCCAGCTCCTGGGCGAACGCGGTCACCAGGGAGATGGCCAGCGCCGCCCAGATGCCGAAGAAGATCGCGGTCACGATGGCGGTGGCCACGGTGACGGCCAGCGTGACCAGCACGATGAGCTGCGGCGCGTTGTTGCGCGTCCAGTTCGCGACCGCGGCGCCCGCCAGGCCGCCCAGCCCGGCCGCGCCCGCCAGCAGGGCGATCGTCCGGGGAACGTCGAAGAACGAGTCACCCGCCACCCCGCCCGCCAGCCACGGCACCGCCGCGTCCTGGACCAGGAACAGCAGGAAGAACAGCAGGAAGCCGGAGAAGACGCGGATGGCCACGTTCGCCCACACGGCCTCGGCGACCGCGGGCCCCACCTTGAGCAGGGTGCGCCAGCGCGGGGCGGCGCCCTCCTCCTCCAACTCGGGGGAGTCGACGTGGCGCGGCAGGCGTACGGCGACGACGCCGAGCAGCAGGAAGGCGACCATCGCCACGCGCAGCACCGTCGCGCTGCCCAGCCACGCGGTCAGGCCCGCGCCGACCGGCACCGCCACGCCGGCCGAAACCAGCGTGAACAGCGCCACCCGCGCGTTGGCCGACACCAGCGTGATGTCGGCCGGCAGCACGCTCGGCATGATCGCCGCCCGCGACACGTTGTACGCCTTCGACAACACCAGCACGCCCAGCGCCCCGATGAACAACGTCGGCAGGTCACCGGGCCCCACGGCCGCGGCCATCGCGAAGCACAGCAGCCCCCGCCCGAACAGCGTGCCCGCCATCACGTAGCGCCGCCCCGACCTGAACCGGTCGAGTATGGGCCCCACGAACGGCGCCAGCAGCGCGAACGGCACCATCGTGATGACCAGGTAAAGTGCCACCGAGCCGCGCGCCTCGCCGACGGGCACGCCGAAGAACACCGTGCTGGCCAGCGCGACCGTGACGAGCGCGTCGCTCGCGCTGTTGCCGGCCGACAGCTCGATCAGCCGGCCGAGCCCGGTGCGCCCGGCCCCGTTGGCGTAGGTGAGCCGCCGCGTGGCCGTACCGACTTTTCGCGCGCCCTTGGCGGTGGCTTTGCCCGCCCGTACGGTGCCGCTCGCGGTGGCCCTGGACGCGCGCACGCTCGCGCGCCCCGCGTCGGCGGCGCCCCGCGCCACCCGCCGCGAGATTTCCCGTGCTCGGTCCCAGCCTCCCTCCACGACTACCAGTCTTACCCGATTAGTAGGCGATCTCAGTGGGGGATCCGCCGTTGTGGGCCCCACAGGTCTCGTCATGGGTGAGAATGAAGTGTGAGCGAACAGCACCTTTCGGCGAAGGCGGCTCCAGGGGCGGCGCGATGAGCCGCACCAGGGCCCGTGTCTCCGCTCCCGACCAGGCCTGTGTCGCCGCGGTCGATCTGGCCAGGGCCGCGGCCGAGGAGCTGGCGCGGCCGGGCGAGCCCGGTGAGCACCTCGGCTACGAGAGCGAGGGCGACCGGATCGTCACCCACCACTTCGCCTGTCTCGACCCGGCCTATCGCGGCTGGCGCTGGGCGGTCACCGTCACCCGCGCCTCGCGGGCGAAAAAGGTGACCGTCAGCGAGGCGGTCCTGCTGCCGGGCTCCGGCGCGCTGCTCGCGCCCGAGTGGCTGCCGTGGAGCGAGCGTCTGCGTCCCGGCGATCTCGGTGTGGGCGACCTGCTTCCGGCCGCGGAAGACGACGACAGGCTCGCGCCGGGTTTCACCGAGACCGACGACGATGCCGAGCATCAGGCGCTTTTCGAGTACGGCCTGGGCCGGGCACGTGTGCTCTCGGCCATTGGCAAGGACCGGGCGGCCAGACGCTGGCACTCGGGCGAGCACGGGCCGCACACGCCGATCGCACACGCCGCTCCCGCGCAGTGTTCCACCTGCGGGTTCTACTGGCTGCTCACGGGTGGCTTCCGGCAGTTGTTCGGGGTCTGCACTAACGAATACGCCCCCGACGACGGCAAGGTCGTGGCGGCCGACCACGGCTGCGGCGCCCACTCCGAGGCCGCCGTGCTGCCGCCGCCGGTCGAGCAGGCCATCCCGATCCTCGACGACCTGGGCTACGACCTCATGGAGGAGATGGAGGAGGAGGCGGGCTCGGTCGACGAATCGGCCTCCGAGGAGCTCGGCCACTCCTGAGCGTCGGCGCCGGCTGAGCCGACTACGGCTCTCCTGTCGGTGCGGGCCGCTAACCTACGGTGGCCCCCTACCCTCGACCAGGATCGTGATCGATGAGCGACACCTACGGCACTGACCGGATGCGCGCGGCCGTCCTTTCCGCATGGACGGCCTCGCCCGCCCGGTTCCGCGAAGACGCCAACGCGGAGGAGGACTTCGCGCTCGGCGGCTACCGCGACCGGCTGATCGTCGAGTTGGCCCAGAACGCGGCCGACGCGGCGCTGCGGGCCGGTGTGCCCGGGGTGCTGCGGCTGACACTGAGCGGCGACGTGCTGACGGCCGCCAACGTCGGCGCGCCGCTCGACGCGATCGGCGTGGAGAGCCTGTCCACCCTGCGGGCCTCGGGCAAGCGTGACGAGGCCGGGGCGGCGGGCAGGTTCGGCGTCGGGTTCGCGGCGGTGGTGTCCGTCTGCGACGCGCCCTCCATCGGCTCGCGCGGGGCCGGCGCGGTCCGCTGGTCCCGTACGGAGACCGCCGCCATGGTCGCCGAGATCCCCGCGCTGGCGGGCGAGCTGGCCGGCCGGGGCGGGCACGTCCCGCTGCTCAGGCTGCCCTTCGACGAGCCGCCGCTCCTCGACGTCCCCGAGGGCTTCGACACCCTCGTCCGGCTCCCGCTGCGCGATCGGGCCGCCGTCGAGGCGGTGCGGGGCATGCTGGCCGAGGCCAGCCCGGCGCTGCTGCTCGGCCTGCCCGCGCTGCAGCGCATCGAGATCGAGATCGACGGGTCCCCGCGCACGGTCGTCGCCGACGGCTGGCACGTGGTGTCCGAGTCCGGCGAGTTCACCCCAGAGGAGGTGGGCAGGCTCTTCGCCGACCGGCCCACCGAAGAGCGCGCCCGCCCCTACTGGGCGCTGCGCTGGGCGGTGCCCGTCACCGCCACCGGCGATCCCGACCCGCTGCCGGCCGCCGTGCCGCCGGTCGTGCACGCCCCGACGCCCAGCGACGAGCCCATCGACCTGCCCGCGCTGCTGATCGCGTCGTTCCCGCTGGCCACCGACCGGCGTCACGTGGCCAAGGGGCCGCTGACCGACTTCCTGGTCGAACGCGTCGCCGACGCCTACGTCCGCCTGCTGCGGGAGCTGCCGCGCACCCCCAGGCTGCTCGACCTCGTGCCGTCCCTGATGGGCAAGGGCGAGCTCGACGCCCGCATCCGCCGGGCCGTGCTCGACCGCCTGCCCGCGACCCCGCTGCTGCCCGCGCTGTCCGCGCCTGCGCCCGCCGTGCAGACCCCGTCGTTCGCCGATGCGCGGGTCTACGAGCCCGACGCGGAGTGGCACGTCGAGCACCCCACGCCCGAGCCCGAGGGCGACGGCTGGGTGCTGGCCGGCCGTGAGGCCGCTGTCGTGCCGTCGGCCTCGGCCGAGCTGCTCGCCGCCGTGGCGGGCTTCGTGCCCGGGCTGCTGCCGACCGGCTGGCCCGCCCGGCACCCCGCCATGGCCGCGCTCGGGGTGCGCAGGGTGGAGCTGTCCGACGTGGTCGACCTGCTGTCCGGCGAGGCCGTGGAGGCGCGTGAGCCGTCGTGGTGGCGCTCGCTGTACGAGGTGCTGCCGGTCGACGACCCCGAGTCGCTGGGCGCGTTGCCGGTGCCGCTGACCGACGGCCGGCTCGTACGCGGGCCGCGGGGCACGCTCATCCTGTCCGACGGGGGCGCCGAGCTGGATCTGACCCCGCTGGGGCTGCGCATCGTGCATCCCGAGGCGGCCCATCCGACGCTGCTGCGGCTGGGCGCCGCCGAGGCCACGCCGCGCACGGTGCTCGACGACCCGCTGACCAAGGCCGCCGTCGGCCAGTCGCTCGACAGCCCCGACCCGGAGCCGGTGGCGCGGGCCGTGCTGTCGTTGGTGGCGGCGTCGGGGCTGGTGCCAGGCGAGGCCCCGTGGCTGGCCGAGCTGGCCCTGCGCGGCGCCGACGGCGAGCTGTACCCGGCGGGTGAGCTGATGCTGGCCGAGGGGGCACTGGCCGGGCTGTTGGAGGCCGACACGCATCTGGGAGTGGCGGCGGCCGAGCTGGAGGAGACCTACGGCTCGCGGGTGCTGGCGGCGGCTGGGGTGCTCGACGGGTTCGCGGTGGTGCACGAGTCCGACGTGCTGCTCGACCCCGACGACTGCGACCACGACCTCGACGGCGAGGCCGAGTGGCTCGACCACGTGCTCGACCTGCTGCCCGAGCTCGACGTGCCGCCGCTGGTGCCCGAGTTCGTGGCGGTGCGCGACCTGGAGCTGGTGGCCGACTGGCCGGCGGCGCTCAAGCTGCTGACCACGCCGCCGCTGCGGGCCGCCCTGCACCCGCTGCGCGTCGAGGGCGTGGAGGTGCCGTCCTACACGGCGTGGTGGCTGGCGGGCCATCCGGTGCTGGGCGGTCGCAGGCCGCGGGAGCTGCGGCTGCCCGGGGCCGATCCGCTGCTGCAGGGCCTCTACGCCGACGCGCCCGCCGGGCTCGACGAGGCCGCGCTGTCGATGCTCGGCGTCCGTACGACGCTGGCGGAGCTGCTGGCCTCCCACGGCGGCCCGGAAGAGCTGCTCGACCTGATGGCCGACGAGTCGATCGAGGTCGACCGGGCCCAGTTGCGTGCCCTGTGGATCGCGCTGGCCGTGGTCGACCCCGCGCGGGTGGCGCCGCCGTCGCGGGTGCGGGCGGTGCTCGGCGGGGCGATCGTGGTCGCCGGGGCCGACGACGCCGTCGTGGTGGAGGCGCCCGACCTGCTGCAGCTCGTGGTCGACCGGCCGTTGGTGCTGGCCTCCTACGACCTGGCGGAGGCGCTGTCGGAGCTGCTCGACCTGCCGCTCGCCGGTGAGCTCACCTCGGGCGAGGTCACCTCAGAAGGGGTCACGCGGGAGGTGCCCGCCGAGGTGCGGTCCCTGCTGCCCGCCGCGCCCGAGACGTACATGGAGCACGAGAAGCTGCTGGTCGACGACGTGGAGTGCGCCTGGCGGTTCTTCGACGGCACCGTGCACTGCACCGGGGTCGACGGGCTGGCCAGAGGGCTGGCCTGGGCGACGGGGCAGTGGAACGACCGGTTGGCGGTGGCCGCGCTGCTGCGCGACCCGGGTGCGGTGCCGCTGCTGCTGGCCGAGGCCGACCTGTCCTGAGCCTGCGGTCTCCTGGCGCCTCGCCCGCGCCAGGCCCGCACCTCGGCGTCGTCGCCGCCGGGTGCGGGCCCGCCTGCGGGTGTCAGGCGGCGCAGGTGCTGCCGTCGGCGGGCACCTTGCCCTCCAGCACGTACGCGTTCACCAGCCCCGTCACGCACCCGTCGCCGGTCAGATAGGCGCCATGGCCCTCGCCCCCGTAGGTGACCAGGACGCCCGTCTTGAGCTGCTTCGCGAGTTTCGGGGCCCACTCGTACGGCGTGGCCGGGTCGCCCTTGCCGCCGATGACCACGATGGGCGCCGAGCCGGTGGCGTCGATGCGCTTGGCCGTGTCGTCCCCCTGCACCGGCCAGTGCGCGCACGTCCCGGTGACCCCTCCGGCGATCGACAGGATCGGGAAGATCTCGCGGATCTTCTCGTTGACCTCGGCGCTCTGCGCGGCGGTCGGCCGTTCGGAGTTGTCCGCGCAGTTGATCGCGCTCAGGCTCGTCATCAGCGTCGAGTACGTCCCGTCCGCCCGGCGGCCTGTGTAGGCGTCGGCCAGGGCGAGCAGGATGGTGGCGTTGCCCTTGCGCGCGGCGGCGACGGCCTGCTCCAGCATCGTCCAGCTCTGCTTGGCGTACAGCGGGGTGATGATGGCCAGTTGCCCCAGCGCGTACGTCAGCTCGCGGTCGCCCACCTTGATCGGCTTGGTCCTGAGGCCGTCGAGCAAGTCAGTGACCGTCCGCTCGACGGCGGCCGGGTCGGCCCCGAGCTCGCAGCTCTGCGCCACGCAGTCCTTGGCGAACGCGTCGAAGGCCCGGCCGAAGCCCGCCGCCTGGGTCAGGGCCCGCTCCTCGAAGGTCACCGTCGGGTCGAAGGCACTGTCGAGGACGAAGCGGCCGACGTTCTTGGGGAACTGGGTGGCGTAGACGGCGCCGAGGTGGGTGCCGTACGAGAGGCCGAAGTAGTTGAGCTGCTTGTCGCCGAGCGCGGCCCTGAGCAGGTCGAGGTCCTTGGCGGCCTGCACCGTGCCGACGTACGGCAGCACCTTGCCGGAGTCCCGCTGGCAGGCGGCGGCCAGTTCCTTGGCCAGCTTGTCCACGTCGGCGTCGGAATCGGCGCCCATGAGCTTGTCCACCTGGTCGCCGCACCTGACGCCCGAGCTGCGCTCGACGCCGCGCGGGTCGAAGCTGACCAGGTCGTAGCGGCTGCCCAGCTCGGCGAACGTGGTGGCGAGCGCGGGCATCGTGTCCACGCCCGAGCCGCCTGGGCCGCCGAAGTTGAACACGAGCGAGCCGAGCCGGTCGCCGGTGGCCTTGACGCGGATGAGCGCGAGGTCGATCTTCTCGCCGTCCGGCCTGGCGTGGTCGAGGGGGATCGGGATCGTGGCGCACTCGACGCCGGGGCCGGGGGTGGTCGGCTTGCCGTCGGGGCCGAGGAGGTCGGTGCACCTGCCCCAGGCGATCGCGCCCGCCGCTTTCCCGGGGGTGGCGGCCGGGGGGTCGGCGGTGCCGCAGGCGGTGAGGACGGTCGCGCCCAGAAGGAGTGTCACGATGGGCTTCTTCATGGGAAAAGCATGGTTTGACCGGCATATGCCGAGGTAGTGGGGGAAAACACCACTTCCAGGTGACTTCGGCGAACGGCCGGAGATGACGAATGTCAGTGTCCGTGAAGGACGCCTGTCAGCTCACCGGGACGGGCCTGCAGCCCATCGGGACGGGCCGCAGGCCATCGCCCGGTCGACGGCGTCGAGGGCCGGAGGGCGGATCGGCCCTCGTCAGCCGCGCCGGGGACGGCGGACGAACCAGATGCCGAAGAAGCCGAAGCCCACCCCGGTCACGCAAGTCCAGATCCACCACGTGTTCTCGGGGGCGGGGCGGAAGATCAGCAGCACGACCAGGGCGATCGCCCACAGGGCGGTGCCGGCGGCGATGGCGGCGGTGTCGTTGGTCTTGATCGGCTCAGGGTCGGGATGCCACTGCTTGTCCACGTGTTCAGCCTAGCTTCCAATCGGGTCTCGATCTCATCACTGGCTCTTTTCCGCAGTTCACCGCGACTGTCACTCTTCGCGTCGTGAGTGACACTCGTAATGCAATAGATCGTTTCTTCGCAATCTCCGCACGTGGTTCGACGGTCTCCCGTGAGGTGCGGGGAGGGCTGGCCACGTTCTTCACCATGGCGTACATCGTGGTGCTGAACCCGCTGATCATCGCCACCGGCAAGGACGTGGAGGGCCAGTTCATCGGTGACGGCACGGTGCCCAACGTGGCGCTGGTCGCGGCGGGTACGGCGTTCGTGGCCGGCGTGCTGACGATCCTCATGGGGGTCGTCGGCAAGGTGCCCTTCGCGATGGCGGCCGGGCTGGGCCTGAACGCCTTCGTCACCTTCACCATCGCCTCGGTGATGACCTGGGAGGAGGCCATGGGCCTGGTCTTCCTCGAAGGGGTGATCATCGCGATCCTGGTGCTGACCGGGCTCAGGACGGCGGTCTTCCACGCCATCCCGGCCCAGCTCAAGACCGCGATCAGCGTGGGCATCGGCCTGTTCATCGCCTTGATCGGCTTCGTGGACGCCGGTTTCGTGCGCAAGGCCGCCGGCACGCCCCTGGAGCTGGGCATCGGCGGCGCCCTCACGTCGTGGCCGATCCTCGTCTTCATCGTCGGGCTGCTGGCCACGGCCGCGATGGTGGCGCGCAAGGTCAAGGGCGCCATCCTCATCGGCATCGCCGGCACCACGATCCTGGCGATCGTCGTCGAGTCGCTGGCCAAGGCGGGCAGCTTCTCGGCCGACAACCCGGGCGGGTGGCAGCTCAACCGTCCCGTCGTGCCCGAGGAGATCTTCGGCTTCCACAACCCGCTCACGCTGTTCACCGAGTTCGACCCGTTCGGCGGGTTCGTCCGGGTGGACGTGCTGCTGGCCGCGTTGTTCGTGTTCACCCTGCTCATCACGGACTTCTTCGACACCATGGGCACCATCGTGGGCGTCGGCCGCCAGGCCGACCTGGTGCAGAAGGACGGCACGCTGCCGCGTACGAGGGAGATCCTGCTCGTCGACTCGCTGGGCGCGGCGGCCGGCGGCGCGGGCTCGGTCTCCTCGAACACCACCTACATCGAGTCGGCGGCCGGCGTCGGCGAGGGCGCCCGCACCGGCCTCGCCAGCGTGGTCACGGGGCTGTTGTTCCTGGTGGCGATCTTCTTCGCGCCGCTGGTCACGATCGTGCCCTACGAGGCCGCGGCTCCCGCGCTGGTGCTGGTGGGCTTCATGATGATGACCGCGATCCGCGACATCGAATGGAACGACTTCGAGATCTCCATCCCGGCGTTCCTCACCATCGTGATCATGCCGTTCACGTACTCGATCTCGAACGGCATCGGCGCCGGCTTCATCAGCTACGTGCTGATCAAGGTGGTGCGCGGCAAGGCCAGAGAGGTCCACCCGCTGCTGTGGGGCGTGGCCGTCCTGTTCGCCCTGTACTTCGCGATCGGTCCGATCAGAGCGTTGTTCGGGATCTGACCGAGGGCGGTTGAGGGAACATCGGAGCCGCTCCGCGCAAGTGGGGCGGCTCTGGAGTATCAAGGAGTGAGACGGACTTATATGGGGAAATATCTTGTCTTCCACTATAGTTAGCAAAGGTAATGACTCATGCTAACCAACACCCAGCCCAAGATGGACCTGCGCAGCGACGCGGGTCTCGCTTCAGCCCTGCGCGTTTCACTCGCCCGGCTGACCCGACGCCTACGACGACAGGCGGCAGCCCACTCGCTGACTCCCACACAGTTCGCGACGCTCGCCGCGGTGGAACGGCATTCCGGGATAACCCCCGGCGAATTGGCCGATCTCGAGAAGGTGCAGCCCCCCTCGATGACGCGCGTGATCGCCGCGCTAGAGGAACGCGGCCTGGTCGCCCGCAGCCCGCATCCGACCGACCGGCGTCAGGTGACCGTCTCGGTGACCGAGGCCGCGGCGAAGCTGCTGAAGGAGGAGCGGCGGCGCAAGGAGGCGTGGCTGACGCAGCGGCTGAAGGAGCTGTCTCCGGAGGAGCGGTCGATCCTGCGGCAGGCGGCGCCGATCCTGGAGAAGCTCAGCAGGATATAGAGCCTGAAGAACCCAAGACCGGGATGTTCCGGTCTCTCAAGGTTCGTAATTACCGCATGTTCGCAGCCGGGGGCGTCGTCTCCAACGTGGGCACCTGGCTGCAGCGCACCGCCCTCGACTGGCTGGTGCTCGATCTGACCCACGGCAGCGGCGCGGCGCTCGGATTCGCGACCGCGCTGCAGTTCCTGCCGATGTTGTTGTTCGGGATGTTCGGCGGCGTGCTCGCCGACCGCTACCCCAAGCGCCCCATCCTCGTCATCGCCCAGTCGCTCATGGCCGCGCTGGCCCTCACCATCGCCATCCTCACGATGACGGGCGCCGCCCAGGTCTGGCACGTGTACGTGATGGCGTTCCTGCTCGGGTTGATCTCCTGCGTGGAGATACCGTCGCGGCAGGCGTTCGTGGTCGAGATGGTCGGCCGCGCGGACCTGCCCAACGCGATCGCGCTCAACAGCTCCATCTTCAACCTGGCCCGCGTGGTCGGCCCGGCGCTCGCCGGTCTGCTGATCTACGTGCTCGGCGGCACTGGGCCGATCTTCCTGATCAACGCGCTGACCTTCGGCGCCGTGATCTCCAGCCTGGTCTTCATGCGCAAGTCCGAGCTGAACCCCGCCGAGCCCGTCCCCAGGGCCAAGGGCCAGTTGCGCGAGGGGCTCAAATACGTGCTCCAACGCGAGGAACTGCTGCTGCCGGTCCTGCTGATCGGGTTCGTGTCGATGTTCTCGCAGTCGTTCTCGATGTCGATCGCGCTGATGGCCCGCCAGGTGTTCCAGGCGGGGGCGTCCTCGTTCGGGCTGGCCTCCAGCATGTTCGCGATCGGGGCGCTCGGCGGCGCGCTGCTGGCGGCGCGGCGGGCGCGGCTGACGCGGAAGGTGCTGTTCCTGGGCGCGATCGGGTTCGGGCTGTTCCAGATCGCCACGGCGGTGGCGCCGTTCTATCCCGTTTACCTGGTTCTGCTGGTGCCGACCGGGATCGCGTTGATCACCATCAACACGGCCGCGAACGCCAGCGTCCAGATCGCCACGTCCCCCGAGATGCGGGGGCGGGTCATGGGGATCTACATCCTGGTGTTCACCGGCGGGACACCCCTGGGGGCGCCGCTGATCGGGTGGCTGTCCGAGCTGGGCGGGCCGCGCATCGGAGTGCTGCTGTCCGGCGTCCTGGTCCTGGTCGGAACCGGGCTGGCGGTGGTGCTGACGCGGTTGATCAGCTCGCGCGTCAGAAAGCCCGCGCTCGCGGTGGCATGAGTCGCGCGCCGTCGTCGCGATGGGTCTTGTCGTGAGGAGTCGCGATGGTCTTGTCGTGAGGAAGCGTGGGCGCGGGCAGAATCGGGTGGCATGAGGCTCTTCGCGGCGCTCGTGCCGCCCGACGCGATATTGGACGAGCTGTCGCACGCCATCGCTCCCCACGTTGGGCAGGTGCCTGGGCTGCGCTGGCCCGACCGGGCGACCTGGCACATCACGCTGGGCTTCTTCGGTGAGGTGCCCGAGGGGGTGCTGCCCGAGCTGGAGGTGCGACTGGCCCGCGCCGTACGCCGCCACCACGTGCTGGACCTGGCCTTCGACGGCTTCGGGGCGTTCTCGTCCGCGCGGCGGGCCCGCGTTCTCTGGGTCGGCGTCACCGGCGACTCCATGATCAGGCTGGCCGACTCGGTGAAGGCGGGCGCGCGCCGGGCCGGGGCCGTACAGACGGACGAGAAGCGGTTCCACCCGCACCTCACGCTGGCCCGCGCCAAGGCGGAGACGGACCTGCGGCCGCTGGTCGAGTCGTTGGCGGGCTTCAGCGGCTCGCCGTGGCGGGCCGAGCGCGTACGTCTCGTCCGCAGCCACACCGGGGCCCAGGTGAGGTACGAGTCACTCGCCGAATGGGCGCTGGCACCCGACGAGCAGAGCTAGGCTCCAGGTCGTGGATCGTCCTCGTCCCTGGCTGTTGCCCATCGTGCTGGGCCTGCTCCTGCTGATCGTGATCGTCGGAGCCGTGCTGAGCTGACCCCGCCCGCGCCTGCCCGGCCCGGGGTGCGGGGCGGCGCGACCTCCGAGACCCGCCGCCCCGGCGCGATTCACCAGGCGTAGTCTTCAGGGGCCGTGCGGTGACCGGGGAAGATCTCGTCGAGACGCGACAGCGCGGCCTCGTCCAGGTCGATCTCCAGGGTGCGCAGGCTGCCCTCGAGCTGCTCCAGGGTGCGCGGGCCGATGATCGGGGCCGCGACCGCACGCTGCTTGAGCAGCCAGGCCAGGGCCACGTTGGCCGGGTCCTCGCCCAGCTCGTCGCAGAACTTCTCGTACTGCTCGATCTGGTCGCGGTGCTTCTCCAGCTCCTTGACCATGTTGTCGGCGGCCGAGCGGCCCTTGTCTGCCTTGCGCAGCACGCCGCCGAGCAGCCCGCCGGCCAGCGGGCTCCACGGGATCACGCCGAGCCCGTAGTCCTCGCACGCGGGCAGCACCTCGAGCTCCGGCGCGCGCGTGAGCAGGTTGTAGTGCGACTGCTCGCTGATCAGGCCGGTGAAGTTGCGCCGGGCCGCCGTCTCCTGGGCCTTGGCGATGTGCCAGCCCGCGAAGTTCGACGAGCCCACATAGATGATCTTGCCCTGCTGCCGCAGGATCTCCATGGCCTCCCAGAACTCCTCGAACGGGGTGTTCCTGTCGACGTGGTGGGCCTGGTAGATGTCGATGTGGTCGGTCTGCATGCGCTTCAGCGAGGCGTCGCAGGCCCTGCGGATGTGCAGGGCCGACAGCCTGCCCTCGTTGGGCCAGTCGCCCATGTCGCCGTAGACCTTGGTCGCGATGACCGTCCGCTCCCGGCGCCCGCCGCCCTGGGCGAACCAGCGGCCGAGGATGTTCTCGGTGATCCCCTCGCCCTTGGCCCACCCGTACACGTTGGCGGTGTCGAAGAAGTTCAGCCCCAGCTCGTGGGCCCGGTCCATGATCGCGAAGGAGTCTTCCTCCGAGGTGCGCGGGCCGAAGTTCATGGTGCCGAGGCAGAGCGGGCTCACCTGGAGGCCGCTGCGTCCGAGGTTGACGTATTCCATGACTCAACCCTAAGGACCTGGAGTGTGCTCCAGGCCATAGACTCGCTTCATGATCTCGGACGACGTGAGCGCCCGGCCCCCATTGCCCCGTTCTACGTGATCGCCCTGCTCAGGACAGCGCTGCCGATCTGCCTGGCGATGATCGCGGGCATGGTGGGCTCGCTGACGGTCACCTCGGTGCTCGGTCAGCACGACACGGTCACCCTGGCCGCCTTCGCCGTGGCGACCGCGGTGCTCAACCCCGCGAGCGCGGCCGTCCAGGGTGCGCTGCGCGGGCTCGGGCCGTTCGTCGCGCCCTTCAGGGACGAGCCCGCGGCGGCCGTGCCGGTGGTGCGCGACGCGCGCTGGCTCAGCCTCGCCACGGGCACGGTGGGCGCCCTCGTGCTGCTCTGCGTGCCGCTGATCGCCGGGGCCGCGGGGGTGCCGCCCGAGGTAGTACGCGAGCTGGGCCTCCTGCCGTGCTTCCTGGCCGGCTATCTCGTGATCTTCGCCTCCACCGGCGGTGCGAGCACGATCCTGATCGCCCTCGGGCGCAGCCGCAACGTGCTCTGGCCCACCCTGGCCTTCGGGGTGGGGCTGGGCGCGCTCAGCGCCACGCTGGTGCCCCCGCTGGGCCTGCTGGGGGTGGGGATCGCCTGGGTGGTCTCGGGCGCCGCGTCGGCGGCCGTGGCGAGCTGGAACCTGCGCCGCGCGATCGGACGGCCCATCGGCCAGGGACGGCCCAGGATGCGCGAGATCGCCGAACTGGCGAAGGTCAGCGTCCCGCTGGCGGGCACCGTGCTCATCAAGTTCGCCGTGTTGGGGGTGGTGACCTTCGCGGCCGGCGCCACGGGCACCCGTGACACCGCCGCCCACGCGGTGCTGTCGCTGCTGACCGGCTTCATCATGCTCACCTCACTGTCCGTCGGCCAGGCCGCGGTGCCCGAGGTGGCCCGCGCCGCCGACCCCGCGGGGGCGCGGCGGGCCCACCGCACCGCGGTCCTGCTCGCCGTGTCGGGGACGCTGGTGGTGGCCGCCCTGCTGCTCGGGTTCGGCAGGCACCTGCTGGTGCTGTTCAGCGACGACGTGGCGGTGCGGGATCGGGTGTACGCGCTGCTGCCGCTGATGTTGCTGTCCGCGGCGTTCGACGCCGCGCAGGCGGTGCAGGGCACCGGGCTCACCGCCCTCAAGCGGTCGGCGGCCGGCCTGCTGAACTTCGCCGTCGCCTACGGCCTGCTCGTCCTGGCGGCCGTACCGGTCGCCAGGACCTGGGGGATCACCGGGCTGTGGACGGCCTTGGCGGCGGCCAACGGGCTGCTGGTCGTGCTGCAGGGCCTCGGGTTCCGCCGCCACAGCGCCAAGGTGGGCGCGCGGGCGGTCACCGGCACCAGCGCCGCGTGAGGCGTCGCCCGCCCTGGCACGTTCGCGGGTGGTGCATGATGGCGGCGTGGGGGACTTCGTGACCAGGATGCTCGCCGTCGTGGCGGCCGTCTGCCTGTGGCCTGCCGCTCCGGCCTTCGCGGCGGACGACGACGGGGCGGAGCGGCTGTTCACCTTCAAGGATTCGCGGATCACGGAGTCGAGCGGGCTGGCCGTGTCGCCGACGCGCGACGGGGTCTACTACACGCACAACGACAGCGCCGCCGCTCCGACGTTCTACGCCGTGGACGGCGACGGACGCACGCTCGCCACCTTCCAGGTGCGTGGGGCGGAGGCCCGCGACTGGGAGGGCATGGCGGCGACCAGAGACCCGCGGACGGGGCGGGGCGTGCTCTGGTTCGCCGACATCGGCGACAACCTCGACGGCGCGTGGCCGAACGTCTCCGTGTACAAGGTGACCGAGCCCCGCACGCTCCGCGACGCCACGGTGCCCGCCGTCCGCTACCGCTTCCGGTACGCCGACGGTGCCCGCAACGCGGAGGGCATCATGGTCCACCCGAAGACCGGGCGGCTCTACGTGGTGTCCAAGGAGTTCGCCGGGTCGGTCTACGAGGCGCCGAAGACGCTGCGTACCGACCGGGTCAACGTGCTGCGCAAGGTGGGCAACGCGCCCATCATGGCCACCGACGCCGCCTACGCGCCCGACGGCTCGTCCTACGTGATCAGGACGTACTTCTCCGCCACCCTCTACCGGCCCTCGGGCGAGACCCTCGCCAGGGTGACGATGCCGGAGTTGAAGCAGGCCGAGTCGATCGCCTACACGGCCGACGGGAAGGCGCTGCTCACCGGGTCGGAGGGGCCGGACAGCCCGGTCTACCGGGTGCCGATCCCCGGCGGGGCGGGGGCCACGCCGTCCGCCACGCCCAGCCCGGCCGCGGCCGCCGACGAGACGGGCGCCGCCGACGAGAGCGCCGACGAGAGCGCCGCAGCCGCGCCGGCCGCCGGCTCGGGCGGGCTGACCGTGCGGAACGTGGTCATCTGGCTGGCCGCGGCGGTGGGCGCGATCGGTGTGATCACGTTCCTGGCCCGGCGTACCCGCTGACCGTCGCCGGGGTGGTCAGGGTGTGCGGCGCATGGCGGCGGTGAAGAGGTCGCCGCGCAGGGCGCGTTCGACCACCTCGACCGAGCGCGACAGCCGCACCAGCCGGGGGCCTTCCTCCCGGTACGTGTCGAGCACCGCCTCGACGGCGTGCGGCGGCAGGTGGCCCTTGAGGTCGACGGCCGCCGCCCGGTAACCGGCGCGGGCCGCCTCGATGGCCGATCTGACGTGGTGGCGGGCCATGGCGGCCAGCGCCACCGGGTGCCGCCTGAGCACCTCGTACGCCCGGTAGTCCGGCGGCACCGCGTCGAGCAGCCAGGCCACGGCCGAGGTCTCCCAATCGGGCACGCTGGGCGGGCGGACCTCGGGAGGCCACTCCGGCGGGACGTACATGGGGACATCGTACTCATGTTCGATTCGCCCAGATATGGCGGGGAAGGCCGGTAAGCCGGAAAATCGTCATGTGACGGAAAAGATAGGAGTCGTGGGTGCGGGCATCGTCGGCCTGGCGGTGGCGCGCGAGCTGGCCGCGGCCAGGGGCGCCGAGGTCACCGTGCTGGAGAAGGAGGGCCGTGTCGGCGCCCACCAGACCGGGCACAACAGCGGCGTCGTGCACGCGGGCATCTACTACCCGCCGGGCTCGCTCAAGGCCAGGCTCTGCCGGGAGGGCGTGGCGCTGCTCAAGGAGTACTGCGCCGCGCACGACCTGCCGTACCACGAGGTCGGCAAGCTGGTCGTGGCGAGCACCCACGCCGAGCGCCCGCTGCTGAACGCGCTGGCCGAGCGGGCGCGGGCCAACGGCGTGCCGGGCATCGCCGAGCTGGACGCGCTCGCGCTGCGCGAGGTCGAGCCGCACGCGGTCGGCGTCGGCGCCGTCCACTCGCCGCACACCGCGATCTGCGATTTCCCGGCCGTCGCGGCGCGGCTCGCCCAGGACGTCGCCGAGCTGGGCGGCTCCGTACGCACCGGGCACCCGGTCAGGGCGATCAGGGAACGGTCCGGCAAGGTCGAGGTGCTGGCGGGGCGGCGCAGGTTCGCCTTCGACCGCCTGGTGGTGTGCGCGGGCCTGGGCACCGACGCGGTGGCCGGGATGACCGGGGCGGCGGGTGACGTGCGGATCGTCCCGTTCAGGGGAGAGTTCTACGCGCTCAGGGGCGCCGCCAGGGACCTGGTGCGCGGGCTGATCTACCCCGTGCCCGACCCCCGGTACCCGTTCCTGGGGGTGCACCTGACGCGGCAGATCGGCGGGGGTGTGCTGGTGGGGCCGAACGCGGTACTCGCCCTGGCGTACGAAGGCTATAAAAGACGAAATTTCCGTAATTTTCGGCAAATTCTTGGTTGGCCGGGCACCCTCCGCATGGCCAGGGCCCACTGGCGTACCGGGCTCAAGGAGGTCTACGGCTCCCTCGCCAAGAGCGCGTTCCTCAAGGGCGCCCGCCGTTACGTGCCCGAACTGACCGCCGCCGACCTGGAACGTGCCCCCGGCGGCGTTCGCGCCCAGGCGGTGGCCAGGGACGGCCGCCTCGTGGACGACTTCGTGGTGGACGTGCACGGCCAGGTCGTCCTCGTACGCAACGCGCCCTCGCCCGCGGCCACCTCAAGTCTGGCCATTGCCCGGCACATTGCCGGAATTGTCCCAGCACTCGTCCGATGAGGGCATCCTTGGATGTGATGGAATCACACCTGCTGATAGTCGAGGACGACCCCAACATCCTCGAACTCCTCGCCGCGAGCCTGAGGTTCGCGGGTTTCGACGTGACCACGGCGAAGAGCGGCCTCGACGCCGTCGCCGCGGTCCAACGCCACCGCCCCGACCTCGTCGTGCTCGACGTCATGCTGCCCGACCTCGACGGTTTCGAGATCGTCAAGCGGCTGCGCGGCGGCGGGTTGCACACGCCGGTGGTGTTCCTGACCGCCCGTGACGAGACCGAGGACAAGATCCGCGGCCTCACGATCGGCGGCGACGACTACGTGACCAAGCCGTTCAGCCTGGAGGAGGTGGTCGCCAGGATCCACGCCGTGCTGCGCCGTACGAGCGGGGAGTCACAGGCGGCCCCGCCCAGGCTGACGTTCGCCGACATCGAGCTGGACGAGGAGAGCCACGAGGTGTGGCGCGGCGGCAACGCCGTGGCGCTGTCGCCGACCGAGTTCAAGCTCCTGCGCTACTTCATGACGAACGCGGGCCGGGTCCTGTCCAAGCCGCAGATCCTCGACCACGTGTGGGACTACGACTTCCGGGGCGAGGTGGGCATCGTCGAGTCGTACGTGTCCGTGCTCCGCCGGAAGATCGACAACCGGAGCCCGCGGCTCATCCACACCCTGCGCGGTGTGGGTTACGTGCTGCGTCTGCCGCCGGGTCCCTAATGCGCGGCCTGCCGCTGAGGGTCAAGCTGATGGCGTCGATGCTGGCGCTCCTCGGCATCGGCATGTCCTTCATCGGCGTGGTGAGCGTCTCGGTGCTGCACGGCTATCTCCTCGACCGCGTGGACAGCCAGCTCGTCCTGCTGAGCGCGCGCATGGAGAAGAAGGTCAAGAGCGACTGGAAGAACGACAGGGAGACCGCGGAACGGCCCATCCTCATCGAGTCGGACGCGATCGCCCTGGTCAGGGAGTCGGGCGGGGCCCTCGTACCGATGCTGACCGACCGCGACGTGGACCTGAAGCCCAAGCCGGTGCTGGCGCCGTCGCCCGGATCCGACCCCTACACCGCGCCCGCCGTCCAGGGCGGCGGCGAGTGGCGGGTGCTGGAGACCGACAAGAAGTGGAGCACGCTCGTGGTCGCGGTGGACCTGGAGGAGGTGGACGCGATCACCCGGCGCCTGGCGCTCATCGAGCTGCTGGGCGGCGGCGGGATCCTGCTCATCCTGGCCGTGGCGGGCGTCACGATCGTCAGGCGCAGCATGCGGCCGCTGGGCGAGATCGAGCGTACGGCCGAGGCCATCTCCGGGGGCCAGCTCGGCCGCCGGGTGCCGGACGGCGACCCGCGTACCGAGGTGGGCGGCCTGGCCAGGTCGCTCAACGGGATGCTGGCCCAGATCGAGAGCGCCTTCGCCGCCAGGTCGGCCTCCGAGGCGGCGGCCCGCCGCTCTGAGGACCGCATGCGGCAGTTCGTCGGCGACGCCTCCCACGAGCTGCGCACCCCGCTGACCTCGATCCGCGGCTTCGCCGAGTACGCCAGGCAGAACCCGCAGGCCGACCCCGCCGAGCTGATGCAGCGCGTGGAGCAGGCCGCGGGCCGCATGAGCGTGCTGGTGGACGACCTGCTGCTGCTGGCCAGGGTGGACCAGCAGCGCCCGCTGCGGATGCAGCCCGTGGACATGCTGGCGCTGGCCGCCGACGCCGTGCAGGACGCCCGGATCCTCGCCCCCGACCGGCTGATCAAGCTGGACGTGGTCGGCGGCGCGGCCCTGATCGTCTCCGGCGACGAGGTACGCCTGCGCCAGGTCATCAGCAACCTCGTCACCAACGCCATCGTGCACACCGAGCCCGGCTCCCCGATCATCGTGCGGGCCGGGGCGCACACGGGCCGGCTCTTCGTCGAGGTCGTCGACAGCGGCCCCGGCCTGCCCCCCGAGCAGGCCGAGCACGTCTTCGAGCGCTTCTACCGGGCCGACTCGGCCCGCTCGCGCCGCCGCGCGGCCGAGGACCGGGGCAGCGGGCTGGGCCTGGCCATCGTGCGGGCCCTCGTCCTGGCCCACGGCGGCACGGTCACCGTGAACAGCTCGGTCGCGAACGGCTCCACCTTCCGCGTCGAGCTCCCGCTCGCCCTCGACTGAACCCGCTCGCGGGGCCCGCCGGACTCCCACTCGAATTGCAGTCGCCCTTCAGGAAACCCTCAGGTGCCTGAGTCACTCTAATGAGGTGACGAAACCCGAAGCGCTGATCATGGTAGTCGACGACGAGCCCAGCATCAGGGATCTGCTCTCCGCCAGCCTGCGCTTCTCCGGGTTCGAGGTTCTCACCGCCGCCGACGGCGAGGAGGCCGTGGAGGTGGCCATCCGCGCCTCGCCCGACCTCGTGGTGCTCGACGTGATGCTGCCCGACCTGGACGGGTTCGAGGTGGCCAAGCGCATCGACGCGCCGGTGTTGTTCCTGACCGCCCGCGAGGCGACCGAGGACAAGATCGCGGGGCTGCGGGTGGGGGACGACTACGTGACCAAGCCGTTCAGCCTGGAGGAGGTGCAGGCCAGGATCCGGGCGGTGCTGCGGCGTACGCGGGCGGAGGTCGCGCCCGCCAGCAAGCTCAAGGTCGCCGACCTGGAGCTGGACGAGGACGCCCGCGAGGTCTCGCGCGGCGGGCGGCAGGTGCGGCTCTCGCCGACGGAGTTCAAGCTGCTGCACTACTTCATGGTCAACGCCGGTCGCGTGTTGTCGAAGGCGCAGATCCTCGATCACGTCTGGAACTACGACTTCGGCGGCGACGCGGGCGTGGTCGAGTCGTACGTGTCGTACCTCAGGCGCAAGGTGGACGACGTCGAGCCGCGGCTCATCCACACCCTGCGCAGCGTCGGCTACGTGCTCAGAGAGCCGCCTCAGGGCTGAGCGGCGTCGTGGCGGCAGGCGTCACCAGGCGTCACGGAGGGCTGAACCCCGCCTCCCGTGGGTAGCGTGGGAATCATGGACCTGCTCGGCGCGCTCGAGTCGCTGCGAAGGCCGCTCGACCGGGAGCTGTTCCCGCTGGCCGTCGGCGAGGCCGCGGCCGACCGTCGCGCGCTGCGCGAGCTGACCGGCCAGCTCGACGACTACCTGCTGCCCCGGTTGCGCGCCATCGACGCGCCGCTGCTCGCCGTCGTCGGCGGATCGACGGGGGCGGGCAAGTCCACGCTGGTCAACTCGCTGGTCGGGGCCGACGTGGCGGAGCCGGGCGTGCTGCGGCCCACCACCCTGGTGCCCACGCTCGTGGTCAGCCCGGCCGACCGCTCCTGGTTCATGGGCCAGAACGTGCTGCCCGGCCTGTCCCGCGCCACCGGCGAAGGCCCCGGCGCGCTGCGCGTGGTGACCTCCGCCACGCTCGGAGCCGGGCTCGCGCTGCTCGACGCGCCCGACATCGACTCCGTGGTGACCGCCAACCGGGAGCTGGCCGCGCAGTTGCTGGCCGCCGCCGACCTGTGGCTGTTCGTCACGACCGCCGCCCGCTACGCCGACGAGGTGCCGTGGAGCTTCCTGCGCTCGGCCCGCGAACGCAGCACCGCGCTGGCTCTCGTCCTCGACCGGGTGCCGCCGGAGGCCGTCGAGCCCGTCTCGCGCGACCTCGGCCGCCTCCTGACCGAGAACGGCCTCGACGGCACCCGGCTGTTCACCGTCCCCGAGACCGCGCTCCCCGACGAGCAGGCCCGCCTGCCCGCCGCCGTGGTCGAGCCCATCTCCGCGTGGCTGACCGGGCTGGCCGCCGACGCCGCCGAGCGGTCGCGGGTCGTCCGCCAGACGTTGTCCGGGGCGCTCGACAGCCTGGCCACCCGCGTGCCCTCACTGGCCGTGGCGGTCGAGCGCCAGCAGAGCGCCTTCGAGGGGCTGCGGTCCATCGTGTGGGGCGCGTACGCGGGCGGGATGGCCGACTTCGACGAGGGCATGCGTGACGGGTCGCTGCTGCGCGGCGAGGTGCTGGCCCGCTGGCAGGACTTCATCGGCACCGGCGACATCATGCGCTCGCTGGAGACCCGCGTGGGCCGCCTGCGCGATCGCCTCGTCGGCTTCTTCACTGGACGGGTGCCCGCGGCCCAGCTCAGAGACGCCCTGGGGAGCGGGGTCGGGACCCTGATCAGGGGCGCCGCCGACGGGGCCGCCGAGCGCGCCCTGGAGGGCTGGTCGGCCGCGCCGGGCGGCCCAGGGCTGCTCGACCGGCTCGGGCCCATCGAGTCCGCCCGACTCGGCCGGGCCTCGGGCGACCTGGGCGCGCGGGTCGAGGCGGCGGTGCGGGGGTGGCAGGCGTTCGTGCTCGACCTGGTGCGCGAGGAGGGCGCCGAGCGGCGCACCGCCGCGCGGGTGGCCTCCTTCGGCGTGAACGGGGCCGGGCTGCTGCTCATGCTGGGCGTGTTCGCCTCCACGGGCGGGCTGACCGGGATCGAGGTGGGGATCGCGGGCGGGACGAGCGTGTTGTCGCAGAAGCTGCTGGAGGCGGTGTTCGGCGACCAGGCGGTGCGTTCGCTGACGGCGATGGCCAGGGAAGACCTGCGAGACCGCGTGCGTGACCTGCTGGCGGAGGAGTCGGATCGGTTCCTGGCCCAACTGGAGACGGCCGAGCCGCCGAGCGGCACGGCGGACGCCCTGCGCGCGGCGGCCCTGCGCATCGGCGAGCACCGCGCCGAGCTGCCCGTGGCGGTGACGGCCGAGCTGCCGCCCCCGGGCGACGCCGCCCCCAGTGATGACGCCCCTGAGGAGAGGCCGTGAAGCTGCTGCGCCGCAAGGAGGGGCCCACGCTCGACGCCAGGCTCGCCGCCCTGCGGGAGGCGGCCGCCCTGGGCGAGGGGCGGCTGTCCGAGCAGGCCGTGTCCGGCGCGCGTACGGTCGCGGAACGGGCCGGAGCGCGCCGCGAGCTGTCACTCGACCACACCGTCGTCGCGCTGGCAGGGGCCACCGGCAGTGGCAAGTCCTCCCTCTACAACGCCCTGGCCGGGCAGGACCTGGCGGCTGTGGGCGTCACCAGGCCCACGACCTCGACCGCCCAGGCCGCCCTGTGGGACGGCGCGGGGGCGGGCCCGCTGCTCGACTGGCTGGACGTCCCGCACCGCCACTCCGCCGACGGCGTCGCCGGGCTGTCCGGGCTCGTCCTGCTCGACCTGCCCGACCACGACTCCATCCGCCTGTCCCACAGGCTGGAGGTGGACCGCCTGGTGGAGCTGGTCGATCTGCTGGTCTGGGTGGTCGATCCGCAGAAGTACGCCGACGCCGCCCTGCACGAACGCTACCTGCGCCCGCTGGCCGGGCACCGCGACGTGACGGTGGTGGTGCTCAACCAGGTGGACCGGCTGCCCGCGGGAGCGGCGGCGCGCTGCCTCGACGACCTGCGCCACCTGCTGACCGGCGACGGACTGACCGGCGTGCCGCTCCTCGCCGTCTCGGCCCGTACGGGGCAGGGCCTGGACGAGCTGCGCACGCTCCTCGGGGACCGGGTCGCCGATCGCCGATCCTGGTCGGCCCGCCTGGCCGCGGACATCACGGCCGCCGCCGACCACCTCGCGACCGCCGGCCCTCCTGAGGGCTCTCCGGGAGGCGCGGCCGACGGCGGCGGTGCCAAGGCGATGGCGGGGATGGAGCGGGCGCTCAGCCGGGCCCTGTGGGCGGCGGCCGGGGTGCCGGTGGTCGTGGAGGCCGTGGCCAAGGGGCACCGGCATCGGGCCGTGGTCGCCACCGGGTGGCCGGTGACCAGGTGGCTCAGGAGGTTCCGTCCCGATCCGCTGCGCCGGTTGCGCATCGGCGGCGCGACGCCCGAGGGCCGTCCCGATCGGGAGATCGTCGCGCGTACCTCGGTGCCGGCGGCGACGGCCGGGCAGCGGGCGCAGGTCGACACGGCGATCAGAGACGTCGGCGAGGCCGCCGCGTCCGGGCTGCCGGGGCCGTGGGCCGCGGCGGTGCGGCAGGCGGCCAGGTCGCGCGCCCACGATCTGATCGACGCGGTGGACCGCGTGGTGGCCACGACCTCGGCCGGCGCCACGAGGCGGCCCAGGTGGTGGCGGGTGGTGAACGTCCTGCAGTGGCTGGTGTTCGCGGGCATGGTGGGCGGCGCGGGGTGGCTGGGCGTGCTGTTCGCGCTGGACTACCTGCGCCTGCCGCAGCCGCCGCTCCCGCACGTCGGCATGGTGCCGTGGCCGACGGTGCTGCTCGTGGGCGGTGCGCTGGCGGGCGTGCTGATCGCGCTGGTCTCCAGGCTGGCGGCCTGGGCGGGCGGGCGGCGCAGGGCCCGGCGCGCCTCGAAGGCCCTGCGCGGGGCCATCGGGAAGGTCGGCAGGGAGTTCGTGCTGGCGCCCGTCGAGGCCGAGCTGGACGCGTACGCCTGCTTCATGGCAGCAGTCGAGCTGGCCCGCGCCTGACCAGGACGGTCGCCAGCCCCGCGCCCACCAGCGCGAAGGCCGCCGCCGCCAGGAACGGCGCCGACGGGCCGAACCCCTCCCCGACCAACCCGGCCACCGCCGACCCCGCCGCGCTGCCCATCCCGAGCGCCGTGGAGACCCAGCCGAACGCCTCGGCCTGCGCGCCGGGCGCGTACTCGTCCACCAGGAGTGAGGCCGTCGTCAGCGCCGGATTGAGCGCCAGCCCAGCGGCGAACAGCACCGCCCAGAACAGCGGCAGCGGGCCGACCAGCACCAGCGGCGCCAGCGCGAGCCCGAGCGCCAGCAGCAGCCCCACCAGCCGCACCGGGACGGCCCAGCGCCAGGTACGGGCGCCGTACGCGGCGGCCCCTGCGATGCCGCCGAGCGACACCGCCGCCACCAGCAGCCCGGTCGCGGCGGGAATGTCGCGCGCGGTGGCCAGCGCGGGCACGCCTACCTGCACCGCTCCCATGGTGCCGCCGTTCAGCAGCACCACGGCCAGCAGCACCGCCATGCGGCGGTCGGCGAACACCCGTCCGCGCCCGTGCGCGGAGCCGTCGCCGCCCGCCCGCAGCGCCCACGCGAACGCCAGCGTGCCGGCCCCGGCCGCCGCCGCGACCACGCCCAGCGCCAGTGACGACGTGGCCACCGCGATCAGCACCCCGAACAGCAGCGGCCCGATCATCATGGCCAGCTCCTGCACCAGGAAGACCAGGCTGTAGGCGGCCGTACGGCCTTCGGCGGCCATCGCGCGGCCCCACTCGACCCGCATGCTGACGGAGATCGGCGGCAGCCCGGCGCCCGCCACCCAGGCCAGCGCCACCATGGGCCACCACGGCAGGCCGGGCTGGGCGCACCAGATCAGCGCCAGGAGCGCCGCCACATGTGCCAGGGCCGTGGCCGCGAGCACCTGACGGGCCCCACGCCGGTCCATGAGCCGCCCCTGCACGGGCCTGCCCATGCCCGCCCCCGCGGAGAACGCCGCCACCACCACCCCCGCCAGGATCAGCGAGCCGCTCGCGCGCTCCACCACGAGCACGATGCCGACGGGCGCGACCTGCTTCGTGAGCTGCGCCAGGAACCCGAGCACGGCCTGCGCCGCGACTCCGGGCAGGCCGAAAAGCCGCCGATACGGTACGCCTAATCCCATATGGGCACATTACCCACCAAGATCGGTGACCCCGAGTGAGCCGGCCACCGTGCCGAGTGCCGACAGCAGCGGGCGCAGGAGGGGGTGGGCGTCGGAGCCACGGCGTACGGCGGCGAAGACCCGGCGCTCGGGACCCGGCGTGTGCCGCACCACCACCCCCGGCAGCGCCATGTCGCGCAGCGCCAGCCGCGGCACCAGCGCCACCCCGGCACCCGCCCCGACCAGGGCCACCACGGCGCGGAAGTCGTCGGAGCAGTGCACCAGGTCAGGCGTGAACCCCGCCTGCTGGCACGCGAACGTGATCACGTCGTGCACCGGGTTGCCCGGATGGGGGCCGATCCAGGTCTCGGAGGCCAGCGACACCAGCGTGGCTGCCCCCGCCAGCGGATGGTCACGGGGGAGCACCAGGTCGAACGGCTCGGCGTACAGGGGTCGGCGGGACAGGCGGGGGTCGGCCGCGTCGGGGGCGCCCCGGTACTCGACCGCGATGGTCAGGTCGGCCTGCCCGTCGAGCAGCATGGCCAGGCCCTGGTCACCCTCGGCGTCGTGGACGCGTACGCGGATGCCGGGGGAGGCGGCGCGCAGGGCGGCGATGGCGGGGGAGAGCACGGCGCTGATCGCGGTGGCGAAGCAGGCCACGGTGACCTCGCCCGCCTCGCCCGTCGTGTACGCGGCGACCTCGGCCTCGGCCCGTTCGAGCTGGGCGAGCACCTCGTTGGCGTGCTGGAGCATGATCTTGCCGACCGCGGTCAGCCGCACCCCGCGGCCGTCCCGCGTGAACAGGCGGTGGCCCACCTCGTGCTCCAGCGCCACGAGCTGCTGGGACACGGCGGAGGGCGTGAGGTGCAGCGCCGCCGCCGCGGCGGTGACCGTGCCGTGGTCGGCCACCGCGCGCAACGTGCGCAGCCGCCGCGTGTCTATCACGCAGCGAGGATACTCAGCTTCTCGCCGCGACGAACGCGCGGAGTGGACGCTCGGCCTCCCGCCTGGACGAACGCGCGGATTCTCGCCTGGATGACCGCGCGGCGCAGACGCTCAGCCCCTCGCCTGGACGAACGCCCGTACCGCGCGGTCCACGTCCGCGGCCGAGTGCGCGGCGGAGAGCTGCACGCGGATGCGGGCCTGGCCGTGCGGCACGACCGGGTAGGAGAAGCCGATCACGTAGATGCCCAGGTCGAGCAGGCGCTCGGCCAGGGCGGCGGCCTCGGCGGCGTCGCCGATCATCACGGGCACGATCGGGTGGTCGCCGGGCAGGATGTCGAACCCGGCCTCGGCCATCTCACCCCGGAAGCGGGCCGTGTTGGCGCGCAGCCGTTCGCGGGCGTCGTCCGAGGTCTCCAGCAGGTCGAGGATGCGCAGCGACGCCGCGGCGATGACCGGGGCGAGGGAGTTGGAGAACAGGTACGGGCGCGAGCGCTGGCGCAGCAGCTCGCAGATCTCCTTGCGGGCCGCCACGTAGCCGCCGCTCGCCCCGCCCAGGGCCTTGCCCAGCGTGCCGGTGATGATGTCGACCCGGTCGCGTACGCCGTGCAGCTCCGGAGTGCCACGGCCGGTCGGTCCGACGAAGCCGACCGCGTGGGAGTCGTCGACCATGACCATGGCGTCGTACTGCTCGGCCAGGTCGCAGATCTCCCGCAGCGGCGCCAGGTATCCGTCCATGGAGAACACGCCGTCGGTCACGATCAGCCGCCGCCGCGCCTCGGACGCCTCCTTCAGCCGCGCCTCCAGCTCGGACATGTCGCGGTTGGCGTACCGCAGGCGCTGGGCCTTGGACAGGCGGATGCCGTCGATGATGCTGGCGTGGTTGAGCGCGTCGGAGATCACCGCGTCCTGCGCGTCGAGCAGGGTCTCGAAGACGCCGCCGTTCGCGTCGAAGCAGGAGCTGTAGAGGACGGTGTCCTCCTGCCCGAGGAAGTCCGACAGGCGGGACTCCAGCTCCTTGTGCACCTCCTGGGTGCCGCAGATGAACCGTACGGAGGCCATGCCGAACCCCCACCGGTCGAGCGCCTGCTTGGCGGCCTCGACCACCGTGGGGTCGTCGGCCAGGCCCAGGTAGTTGTTGGCGCAGAAGTTCAGCACCTCGCGACCGGCCACGCTCACCTGGGCGCTCTGCGGGGTGGAGATCACGCGTTCGGGCTTGAGCAGCCCGGCCTCGGTGATCTCGTCGAGCGTCGTACGCAGTTGCTGGCGTACGTTCGTGAACATCAGGCGCTCCAATCCAGGATGACCTTGCCGGTCCGGCCGCTGGCGGCCGTGTCGAAGGCGGCGTCGAAGTCTCGGTACGGGAATCGGTCGGTGATCACGGGGGAGAGGTCGAGGCCCTTCTCCAGCAGGACGGACATGTTGTACCAGGTCTCGTACATCTCTCGGCCGTACACGCCCTTGATCGTGAGCATGGACGTCACGACCGTGGACCAGTCGACGGCGAACTCCTCGGCCGGCAGCCCCAGCATGGCGATCTTCCCGCCGTGGGTCATGCCGGCGATCATGTCGCGCAGGGCCGTCGGGTTGCCGGACATCTCCAGCCCCACGTCGAAGCCCTCGCGCAGGTGGAGCAGGCGCATGCCGTCGGCGATGGAGGAGCGGGAGACGTTCAGGGCGAGGGAGACGCCGAGCTTGCCGGCCAGTTCGAGCCGCTCGTCGCTGACGTCGGTGATCATCACGTTGCGCGCGCCGACGTGCGTGGCCACGGCCGCGGCCATCAGGCCGATGGGGCCCGCGCCGGTGATCAGGACGTCCTCGCCGACGAGGGGGAAGGACAGCGCGGTGTGCACGGCGTTGCCGAACGGGTCGAAGATGGCGGCCACGTCGGGGTGCACGGGGGCGCGGTGCACCCAGACGTTGGAGGCGGGCAGGGTGACGTACTCGGCGAACGCGCCGTCCCTGTTGACCCCGAGCCCGATCGTGTTGCGGCACAGGTGGCGGCGGCCGGCCATGCAGTTGCGGCACTTGCCGCACACGATGTGGCCCTCGCCGCTGACGAGGTCGCCGACGGAGATGTCCTCGACGCCGGGCGCCACCTCGACCACGTGGCCGGAGAACTCGTGCCCGACGATGAGCGGGAGCTCCAGCGTGTGCCGCGCCCACTCATCAAATTTCCGGATATGCAGGTCGGTGCCGCAAATGCCGGTGCGCAGCACCCGGATCTTCACCTCGCCCGGGCCCAGCTCCGGCTCCGGCACGTCCACCAGCCACAGGCCAGGCTCGGCCCGCTCTTTGACCAGCGCTTTCATGCTCCGCTTCCCCCTCTACGAACCTAACGCACTGTGCCCGCTCCGCCGGGGACGTGTCCATCGAGGAGTTCTTAAGTGCCCCCACAGCTCCGCTTCACGCAACCCCGGCACCTGGGCGTGTCGTGCGAGGGCGTGTCGGTCTGAGCCGGTCGGGCAGCCCGCGTGTCCGGGTCGACGGGCACGTGATGGGATGGGCCTCGGCGCGTCCCGGCCGTGGGCGGCCCGGTTCGTAGCGGCCCGGCTCGAAGTGGCCCAGCTCGCAGCGGCCCCCGGCTCGAAGTGACCTCGGAAAGGACACCAGTGGAAGACCTACGCATCGGAGTCATCGGCCTGGGCCTGCGCACCAGCATCGCCCTGGCCGCGCACCGGCCGGGCGAGGGGGCCGTCGTGGCGGCCCTGTGCGACTCCGATCCGGCCGTGCTCAAGAGGCAGGCGGGCAAGTTCGAGGCGGAGATCCTGACCGAGGACCACCGCGCGCTGCTCGATCGCGACGACCTCGACGCGATCGTGGTGAACACGCCCGACGACACCCACGAGCGGATCGCCGTCGAGTGCCTCCGGGCCGGTAAGGCCGTCTACCTGGAGAAGCCGATGGCCATCACGGTGGAGGGCTGCGACAACATCCTGCGCGCCGCCCGCGAGAGCGGCACCCGTCTGTACGTCGGCCACAACATGCGCCACATGGGCGTCGTACGGCTGATGCGCGACATCATCGGCAAGGGCGTCATCGGCGAGCCGAAGACCGTCTGGGTACGCCACTTCGTGTCCTACGGCACCGACTACTACTTCAAGGACTGGCACGCCGACCGCACCCGCACCACCGGCCTGCTGCTGCAGAAGGCCAGCCACGACCTCGACGTGATCCACTGGCTGGCCGGCGGCTACACCACGAGGGTCAGCGCCTTCGGCGACCTCCTGCTCCACGGTGACCTGCCGCGCCGCGCGCCCGGCACGCCGCGTCCTGACGGCTGGCTCCAGGAGTACGAGTGGCCGCCCACCGCCCGCAAGGACCTGAACCACGTCGTGGACGTCGAGGACGTCTCGGTCATGAACATGCGCCTGGACAACGGGGTCATCGCGGCCTACCAGCAGTGCCATTTCTCGCCCGACTACGTCCGCAACTACACGGTCATCGGCACCGAGGGCCGCCTGGAGAACTTCGGCGACGGGCCGGGGGACACGGTCAAGGTCTGGAACACCGGGCCCACCGGGTATCGCGGCGACTGCGACATCGCGTACAAGGTGCCCGCGGCGCAGGGCACGCACGGGGGCGCGGACGTGGAGATCATGACGGAGTTCCTCAGGTTCGTCAGGGAGGGCGGGGTCACGGACACCTCGCCGGTGGCGGCCCGGATGAGCGTGGCCGCCGGTTACCTGGCCACGATGTCGCTACGGGACGGCGGACGGCCGTACGACGTGCCGGAACTGGACGCGGAGCTGGCGGCGTACTTCGACAACGGGCAGGTAAAACCTGGCGGCGCGGCCGGGCGCGGTTGAACAAGTTGGGTCTCCAGGGTGGAAACGCCGTTCTAACCGTGCAACACTGTTGCAGGATTGGAACATGGTTAGTCGAGGAAGACATCAACACAACGAGATCAACGCGGCCTTCAAGAAGGTTCGCGAGATCAAGCCGCTGACTGTGGTGGAAAGTCACAGTGGACACCGCTGGGGCCGGGTCGAATGCGTCTGCGGATCCACGCCCTACAAGGTCTGGTGCACGCCGCGCAACCCGGGCGACCACGCGAAAGGCATTCTCCGGTGGGCCGACGAGCACACGCGGTGCGGTGCCGACGAGGAGGAGTCATGACAACCTGGAACTTCCGCATCAACCTCAATCGAGAGCCCACCGACGCGGAGACAGACGCCCTGTTCGAGGCAGGGCTCGATGACGGCGCGGTCGCGGGTGGCCCCGGCGGCGGCGTCTACCTCATGTGCGACCGGGAGGCGAAGACCCTTCTGGACGCCATCGAGTCCGTGCTCATCGACCTTCGAAAGATCGAGGGCCTGTGGGCGATCGGCGTCGGCCAAGGCGACGGGGTGACGCTCGGGGATGCGTCGCGGCGGCACGGTGGGCGGACGCAGGCGAGTCTGCGGCAGCTCGCCGCCGGTCAGCGGGGCCCCGGTGGCTTTCCCGAGCCGGTCATCGAGGCCGACAACATCAGCATCTACTCCTGGGCCGAGATCTCGGAGTGGCTGCGTACGCGGATGGGCGACGACATCCCGCCGGTGAACCGGGACATCGCGCTGGCCGACGCGGCGGTCAAGCTCGCCTGCCGAGCCAGGGCCGCCCACCAGGAGGAACGGATCCGGCATCTGATCGACGTCGCCTGAGCCCGCGCGCATCACCCCTCGACAAACCAGAAGGCTCATCCCTCGACAAACCTGAGGCGCCTGCCGTCACGCGGCAGGCGCCTCGATCGTGAAACGTGTGACTCGTGAGACCGGTCAGGCATTCAGCGGTCCGGTCACTGTCCGGCCTCCTCGGGCTTTCTGTCCAGGTCGGGGAACGGGGACGGCTCCTCGACGCCCTGGGTGAGCTGGCGGGGGCCGCCCGGGCTCTCGGCCTCCTGGGCGTCCGCCACCGCCTCGGCCGCCGCCTCCGCGGCCCTGGCGACCTCCTCGTCCGTGGCCGACGTCTCCGGCACCTCGTCCCTGGTCGCCGCCGAGCGGGGCAGGGCCTCGGTGAACGCCTTCGAGACGCCCTGCAGCGCCGAGGTGACCTCGCTGGGGATCACCCAGAACGTGTTGCCGTCGCCCTGCGCGAGCTGCGGCAGCACCTGAAGGTACTGGTACGCCAGCAGCTTCGGGTCGGGGTCGTTGCGGTGGACGGCCTGGAAGACCTGGTCGATGGCCCGCGACTGGCCCTCGGCCTCCAGGATGGCGGCCGTGCGCTGGCCCTCCGCGCGCAGGATGCGGCTCTGCTTGTCACCCTCGGCCGTCAGGATCTGCGACTGCCGCTGGCCCTCGGCGTTCAGGATGGCGGCCCGCTTGTCGCGCTCGGCCCGCATCTGCTTCTCCATCGCGTCCTTGATGGTCTTGGGCGGGTCGATGGCCTTGATCTCGACGCGGTTGACCCGCAGCCCCCACTTGCCCGTGGCCTCGTCGAGGACGCCGCGCAACTGGCTGTTGATGGTGTCGCGGGAGGTCAGGGTCTTCTCCAGGTCCATGGATCCGACGACGTTGCGCAAAGTGGTGACCGTGAGTTGCTCGACGCCGGTGATGTAGTTGGCGATCTCGTACGCCGCCGCCCGCGGGTCGGTGACCTGGAAGTAAAGGACCGTGTCGATCTCGACGACCAGGTTGTCCTCGGTGATGACCGGCTGCGGGCGGAAGGACACGACCTGCTCGCGAAGGTCGATCATGGGATAGACCCGGTCGATGTAGGGGATGACGAAGTTCAGGCCGGGCTTGAGCGTGCGGTGGTAACGGCCGAGGCGCTCGACGTTGCGGGCCCGCGCCTGCGGGATGATCCGCACGGCCTTGAGCAGGGTCATCACCGCGAAGAGTATGACGAACAGTCCGACCAGCAGCAGCGGATCCATGGTTACTCCCGGGGATAGACGAGGGCTGTCGCCCCTTCGATCTCGATGATGTCGACGGTCGCCCCTTCGGGGATCACCAGGGTCTCGTCATAGGCGCGCGCCGACCATTCCTCGCCCCCGATGCGCACACGACCGTCGCGGCCCGTCACCTCGGCGACGACGTAGGCGGGCTTTCCGACGAGCGCCTCCACGCCGAACCGCTGCAACTGCGGTTGCCTGATATGCCGCATCGCGAACGGCCTGAGCACGAGCAGGCCCGCCGCGGAGGACACGGCGAAGAACAACAACTGCAGGGGAACGGGCAGTCCGATGGCCGCGGTCGCGGCGGTGAGCAGCGCCGCCACCCCCAGGAGGCCAAGTGAGGCCGTGAGGGTGAAGATCTCCGCCACACCGAGGACGACTGCGAGGATTACCCAGATGATCCATTCATCCATGTCGGCCCTCCTGATGGGACAACGGGCCTGGGTTCGCGAGTGGTTCCCCTTATCTACGGTAATCCCGATATCAACGCTCCGGCACCCCATAACCGAGGTCGCCGGTTTTGTACAACGCGCTTCCCTGCCGCCATTTCTCCCACGGAAGTTGCCAGAAACCCCATCCGTTGTCCCATTCGAGCCGGCGATCGGTGCCGACGATCGCGATGGGGTCGCCGCGCAGCGACGATTCGTAGAACCAGGCGGCCTGGTCGGGCCGGGCGTTGATGCAGCCGTGGCTGACGTTGGCCCGGCCCTGCGCCCACACGTTGTCCTTGGCGTGCACGTATTCGCCGCTGTTGGAGATGCGTACGGCGTGGTCGATCATCATGTCGTAATAGCCGGGCTCGCCCTTCTCCCGGCCGGGGGAGACCATCCGGACGGGGTTGCCCTTGTCCATCGTCAGGTGGATGCCGCTGGTCGTGGTGTATTCGGGGGTGGTGGCCAGGCCGGCGCTGATGGCCATGCGCTGCACGAGCTGCCCGTCGCGGTGGACGAGCATCTGGTGGGTACGGGTGTCGATGGTGCTGGTCTGCCTGCGGCCCACGGTGAAGACGAAGGTGGAGTCGGCGGCGCCGTAGAGGCCGCTGCCCGCGCGTACGCCCGCCAGGTGCGCGGTGACCGTCACCTTCTGCCGGGCCGTCCAGAGGCGGCGGGGGCGGTAGGCCACCTGCGTGTCGCTGAGCCAGCGCCAGGCGCCCTCGACCGGCGCCTGAGACCTGACCTCGAGCGCCTGCTCGACGTTCGCCTTGTCGTCGATGGGGGCGTCGAAGTCGATGATGATCGGCATCCCGGCGCCCACCGTCTCACCGGGCAGCGGCGCGGTGCCGGCCACCTGGAACGTCCTGACGGCCGCGCGGGTGCGGATGCGGCCCATCGCGACCGTGGTGGGCGCGCCCTCGCGGATGGCGGTGGCGGTGACCGTGTACTCGGCCGCGGGTTTGAGCGTCCAGTCCGTGCGCCACGTCGTATGCGAGTCGTCGAGCCGGCCCGACACCGGCTCCCCGCCCTGGTAGACCAGCACCTGGGTGAGCGTGCCGCCCTGGGCCGTGACGACCAGGCCGCGGTCGGGCCGGGCGCGCTTGGTGTCGAACGGCGGCCAGACCCGCACGACCGGCGGCGTCGACGGGGCCTCGGCCGTGACGGGACCACAGCCGCAGACCACGCCGCAGACCAGGAGAAAGGCGACACAGAACATCGCGGCACGACGCATGCGACTCCTGCTTTCCGAGGGAAGGGGAGAACCCAGGGTAGCGGTGTGTCAGCATCAAAGCACGCTGAGTAACCTATCCGATGGTTCCGGACACCTCCCCCAATGTCAGGCCGCCGGCGGTGGCGCGGATGGTGACCGTGTCGCCGTCCTGCAGGAACGCGCGGGTCTCGCCGCCGGACAGCTTGATCGGGTCGGTGCCGTTCCAGGTCAGCTCCATGAGCGAGCCGCGTTCGTCCCGCTCGGGGCCGGAGACGGTGCCGCTGGCGAACAGGTCACCAGTACGCAGCGAGGCCCCGTTCACGGTCATGTGCGCGAGCATCTGGTCAGGCGTCCAGTACATGCCCGAGTACGGCGGCCGCGAGACCGTCTCCCCGTTGAGCAGGACCTCCATCGCGATGTCCAGCCCCCAGTCACCCTGCCTGCGCAGGTAGGCGGGCGGCTGCGGGGCCTGGGCCCGGCCTGGGACGCGGGGCAGCGCCTCCAGCGGCGTGACCCAGGGGGAGACCGACGTGGCGAACGACTTGCCCAGGAACGGCCCCAGCGGCACGTACTCCCACGCCTGGATGTCACGCGCGCTCCAGTCGTTGACCAGCGTCACCCCGAACACGTGGTCCTCGAACGCCCCGGCGGGCGAGCCCAGCTCGGTCGGCACCCCCACCACGAAGCCCAGCTCCGCCTCGATGTCGAGCTTCTGGCACGGCCCGAACCGCCCCTGCCCGAGCTGCCCCTGGGGCCGCCTGATCGGCGTTCCGGACACCACGACCGTGCCCGACCTGCCGTGGTATCCGACGGGCAGGTGCCGCCAGTTCGGCTGCAGCGGCTCCGAGCCGGGGCGGAGGATCTTGCCGATGTTGCTCGCGTGGTCGATCGAGCAGTAGAAGTCGACGTAGTCGGCCACCTCGAACGGCAGGTGCAGCCGCACCTGGTCGAGCGGGATCAGGTGCCGCTCGGTGACGGAGAGGTCGCCGGTGAGCTTGTTCCTGATGAGTGTCCTGGTGTCGTGCCAGGCGGCCCGGCCCCTGGCCATGAACGGGTTGAGCGAGGGGGCCGCGAAGACCTCGTCGTGCAGGGCGGGGGCCAGGTCGAGCACCTTGTCCTCATACCGGACGCCGACCCTGGGCCGCTCGCCGGGGCCGGAGAAGACCCCGTACGGCAGGTTGTCCACTCCCCAGGTCACATGTCCTCCTCTTCGATCAGCCCGAGTGCGCGCAGGTCCTCCAGGGGCCTGCTGGTGCTGCACGAGCCGTAGCTCACCAGCAGGTGCCGGGCCCGTTCCGCGGTTTCCTCGCGTACGGTGCCCGCCAGCCGGACGAGGTTGCCGACGTCGGTCGAGCGCAGCACGGGCACCGGGTCGCGGCCCTCCACGGCCTCGCAGACGGCCAGCAGCAGGTTGAGGAAGCCGTGCCGGTCGACGCCGAGCGAGGGGTCGAAGTGGCGTACGGCGTGGTGCAGCCCGGCCGTGGCCTTGAACGCGATGTCGTTCTCGACGCACGACCGGATGAACTGCGCGAGCTGCTCGACCGCGGGGAACGCGTCGGCCGTGGTGCCGCCGCAGCGCACCTTCAGCGCGGCCTCGGGCGGCACGTCGGCCGACATCTTGCGGGGGAGCACCTCGGCGAAGAGCCGTACGCCGTCGGGCAGCCGCAGCCGCGCGACCAGCTCGGAGACCGAGGTGTCGGCGGGCAGCCTGATCTCGACGTAGTCCACGGGCAGGTCGGCGAAGTCGGGCAGCTCGCTCGTGTCGATGATCAGCCCGATCCGGCGCGGCCGGTAGTCCATCGCGCGCAGCCGGTCGAGGCGGCTGGCCGGGCACAGGAAGCGGTGCGTGAGCACCGGGCTGCCCCGCTCCAGGTCACGCCGGTTGCGGGCGAGGGCCTCGTCCATGTGCAGGGACGTCGGCGGGAACAGGCCCGCGTCGTCCACCAGAGCGGTGTAGAGCCTCATCGCGCCCAGGTCCAGGCGTAGCCGGGGTCCTCGCAGGACAGCGCGCCCTGGCCGAGGTCGAGCGGGCGGAAGGTGTCGACCATGACGGCCAGCTCGCTGGTCGTGCCGACGCCGCGCGAGACGGCCTCGATCACCGCCTCCACCGCCCCGGGCTGCGGCCCGTGCGTGAAACCGGCCGGATGCAGCGAGATCGAGCCGACGTCGATGCCGGAGCCCTGACGGGCCGAGTAGTCGCCGCCCACGTAGAACATGAACTCGTCGGAGTCGACGTTGTGGTGGTTGTACGGGATCGGCACGGCCTCCGGGTGGAAGTCGAGCGGCCGGGGACAGAACGAGCACACCACGAATCCCGGCCCCTCGAACGTCTGGTGCACCGGGGGCGGCGCGTGCGTCCGCTTCACGATGGGCTCGAAGTCACGGATGTTGAACGCGAACGGGTAGAGGTAGCCGTCCCAGCCCACGACGTCGAACGGGTGGTTGCGGTAGACGAGCCGGGTCAGCCCGCCCCGCGTACGCACCAGCACGGGCACCTCCTCGCCCTCCGCCAGCAGCGGCTCGGCCGGGGCGCGCAGGTCGCGCTCGCTGTAGGGGGCGTGCTCCAGGAACTGGCCGTACTGCGACAGGTAGCGCTTGGGCGGCCTGATGTGCCCGGCCGCCTCGATGGCCAGCACGTTGACCGGGCCCTCGGGCACCCACCGGTGGATGGTGCCGGTCGGGACGACGACGTAGTCGCCCTCGCCGGCCTCGATGACGCCGTACGTGGACTCGAAGCGCACCCGCCCCCGCTGCACGTAGACGCACTCGTCGCCCATGGAGTTGCGGTAGAGCTCGCTGGGCCGGTCGCTGGTGGCGTACGACAGCCGGACGTCGCCGTTGCCCGCCAGCGCCATCCGGCCGGAGATCAGGTCGCCCGCGCTGGACAGCTCCTGGGTGCGGAAATGGCGGGGCGAGAGCGGCAGGTTGGGCTCCAGCCGGCTGTCCAGCACCGGTGTGACCGCCTCCGCCTTGACGATCGCGGTCGGGAGATGGCGGTGATAGAGCAGCGAGGAGTCGGACGAGAAGCCCTCCTCGCCCATCAGCTCCTCCGCGTAGAGGCCGCCGTCCGGCCGCCTGAACTGCACGTGCCGCTTGCGCGGCACCTCTCCCACGACCCGGTAGTACGGCATCCGCCCCTCCATGGCTGTCCGTTTATCGGACGGAAGTGTCCTCTATACGGTAACTAACCGTCCGCCATTGGTCCGGAGATGTCAACCCAGCGCGGCGGCCAGCTCGGCGGCCGCGGCCACCACGCGCTCTCCCGTGGACTCCTCCAGAGGCCCGAACGTCACCACCCCGACCGACGCCTCCAGCCACGGCAGGCCGGTCACCGGCGCGGCGACGCCACGCGCCCCTTCCTGCAACTGCCCCTCCGTGGCGAAGTAGTCGTGCCGCCCCTCGCGCAGCGCCAGGATCGCCCGGCCCGCCGCGCCCTTGGCCAGCGGATGCCGCGAGCCCTCGCGGTAGGCCACGTGCATGTTGGTCCACGACGGCTCCACCACCGCCACGGCCAGCCCGTCGTCACCCTCCGCCACGGTCAGGTGGGCGGTCGCGCCCACCTGCTCGGCCAGCCGCCGCAGCGTCGGCACCGCCGCCGCCCGCAGCAGCGGCTGGACGGCCTGGGCCAGCGCCAGCACCCCGAAGCCGAGGTGCACCCGCCCCTCGGCGTCACGGCGGACGAACCCCTCGCCGAGCAGCGTGGTCACCAGCCGGTACACCACGGGCCTGCTCAGCGACAGCTCGGTGCTCAACTCGGTCGGTGTGCGCCCGCCCTTGCCGTCGGCGAGCAGCCGGAGCAGGCGGAGCCCGCGCTCCAGGGTCTGGGCGGATTCGGCGGCCATACGACCGATTATCCAGCGACCCCGCGCGGTTGAGGTGGGCCGATCCAGTGACCATGCGCGGTCGAGGTGGGCTGATCTAGTGACGCTGCGCGGTTGAGGGGGTACGTATCCGCCATCGCGGAGCCGGGGGGTAATGATGCGGCAATGGTGGGTTTTCCTGCTCGCCGGGTTGCTCGTGTGCGTCCTGTCCTCCGCCGTGTTCTCGCTCACCAGGCCCATGGCGCAGATGTCCCGCCGTACGCCGCTCGCGTCCGCCGATCGGAGCCTGGTGGAGGACACCTTCCACCTCACCGTGGGCATCGAGGTCAGCCTGCGGCTGCTGCCCGTTGACAGGGGCCTCGCCTTCCGCCCCGGCTATCTCGCCGTGGGGGTCAAGGTCGACCGCCACGGCCGCCTGTACGGCAAGCCGCACCGCCCCGGCAGGTACGTAGCCCCCGTCCAGCTCTGTTCAGGCCGGTCGTGCCGCCGGCACGACCTCACCCTCGTCGTGCTGGCCAACGTGCCCTGGGAGCCGCGCGAGCTGACCTTCCCCGGCAGGGTGGGCACGGCGCTCGACGGCGAGATCGGCATCAACGGCGGCCCTCCGGACGTGGTGCCCACCTTCACCGTCACCGACCCCGGCAAACTGCCCAAGGGCGTGAGCATCGGCCCCGACGGTCACGTGGGCGGCGTCCCGAGGGAGCCCGGCGTCTCCGAGGTGCCGGTACGCATCTGCGTGGCGGGCAACTGCGCGGGAGTCGTCGTACGGCTGATCATCGTGTGAACCTCTCTTGCGGCGGCACGGGGTCACCGGTCACCGTGGTCTCATGAAATCGGTCATTGTGGTCGGAGCGGGCATTTGGGGGTCGTCACTGGCCTTGCGGCTGGCCGAAACCGGCTGGCGGGTGACGCTGGTGGAGCAGCACCGGCCGGGCCACGTACGTCAGGCCAGCGCGGGCGAGACCCGGCTGCTGCGCTGCGCGCACGGCGACGACACGTGGTACGCCCGCCTCGCCTGGCAGGCCAAGGACGGCTGGCGCAGGCTGGGCGAGCGGGCCGGGGAGGAGCTGTACCTGGAGGCGGGCATGGTCTGGTTCGCCAGGACGCCGGACGGGTGGGAGCACGCCAGCGCCCAGGTCCTGAAAAATCTGGACATCCCGTGTGACGTGCTGGACGCGGCCGACGGCGGCAGGTTCTTCCCCGACTACCGCGGCGACGATCTCAGCTTCCTGCTCTGGGAGCCCCACGCCGGGGTGATCAGGGCCAGGCGGGCCACCCAGGTGACGGCCCGGCTGGCCCAGGCCGCCGGGGCCCGGCTGATCAGGGCGCGGGCGACGCCCGTGCCAGGGGCGGCGGCGGTCGAGGTGGACGGTGAGGTCCGGCACGCCGACCGGGTGGTGTGGGCGTGCGGGGCGTGGCTGCCGTCCCTGTTCGACGGGCTGCCGATCACGGTGACCAAGCAGGACACGCTGCACTTCGCGGTGCCGCGCGAGTGGTCGCTGCCCGAGACCCCCGCCTGGGTGGACCACGGGGCCTCGGCCTACGGGCACGGCGACGTGGACGGGACGGGCATGAAGGCGACCTCCGACCAGGAGGGGCGGCCGTACGAGCCGGAGCACGGCGAGCGCGTGGTCGACCCGGCCAGCGTCGAGCAGGCCCACGCCTACCTGCGGCGCAGGTTCCCCGCGCTGGCGGGCGCGCCGGTGCTGTTCAGCCAGGTCTGCCAGTACGCGCTCACGCCCGACGCCGAATGGCTGCTGACCGAGGCGTCCCCCGGCGTGTGGCTGCTCGGCGGCGACTCCGGGCACGGCTTCAAGCACGCCCCGGCCCTGGCCGGATACGTGGCCGGCGTACTGGACGGCGAGTACGGGCCCGAGCCGCGCTTCGGGATGCGCGAGCGCGCCCCCAGCCGCGGGCTGAGGACGAGCGGCCAGGCCGGTTAGAGGGCGGGCCCTACCCGAACTCGGCGGTCGCGTTCGGCGCGTTCGAGGCCGTGCCGGGAACGATCACGTCGCTTCGGCGTGCGCGACGGCCTGCGGCTGGGGCGCGCGCAGGTTGCGTACTCCCGGTGACAGCAGCGCGGCCAGCGTGGACACCGTGACGAGGACCGCGCAGCCGAGCAGCGCCTCCTCGGTGCCGAACACCCCCGCCGCGGGCCCGGCCAGCAGCAGCCCGATCGGGCCGAACATCAGCGAGCCGAGCATGTCGTACGAGCTGACCCGCGACAACGACTCGGCCGGGACCTCGCGCTGCATCGTGGTCTGCCACAGCACGCCGAACACGTCGATGGACACGCCCAGCACGAACGCCCCGGCCACGATCGCCCACAGCGGCGCGTCGACCCCGAGCAGCACGTACGGCAGCGCGGACGGCAGACACATCAGCACCGCCACCAGGATCGGCCGGCGCGGGCGCAGCCGCAGCGAGACCAGCACCCCGGCGACGGTCCCGATGGCCTCGCCCGCCAGGAACGCCGACCAGGCCAGCGGGCCGCCCAGCGTCTCCTTGGCCAGCAGCGGGCCGAGCACGCCGTGCCCGGCCTGGATCGCCATGATCATCACGGAGAACTGCGCGACCACCACCCAGATCCACTGCCGCGAGCTGAACTCCCGCCAGCCGTCACGCAGGTCGGCCAGCACCGAGTGGGACGTGCCGCGCGACCGTTCGACCTGATCCAGGCGCAGCAGCGCGATCAGCACGCCCGCGACGGCGAACAGCGCGCCGCTGACCACCAGCGCCCACCCTCCGCCGAACAGCACCACCGTGCCGCCGCCGAGCACCGCGCCGGCCATCCTGGAGGCGTTCGCGCCCAGGCCGAGCAGCGCGTTGCCGGCCTGCAGCCGGTCGCGGGGCACGACCTCGGGGATGATCCCGGTCAGCGCGGGGAACGTGACCGCCGTGGCCACCCCCGCCAACGCCGCCGCCGTGATCAGCGCGGGCAGCGGGGTCCAGCCGACGAGCAGCATCGCCGCCAGCGCGAAGAACGCGGCCGCCATGAGGAACTCGCCGACCATCATCACCCGCTGGCGCGGCAGCCGGTCCGCGATCACGCCGCCGACCAGCATGAACAGGATCATGGGCAGCGACTCGGCGGTGAGCACGGCCGACAGGGTCGAGGCGGTGGCCCCGGGCAGGTTGAGGATGCCGAACGCCAGTGCCACGGGGGCGAACGCGCTGCCGAGAACGGAGATCGTCCGTGCCGACAACAGCAGTGCGAAACGGCGGTCCCGGAGCAGCCCGAGATCGCGGAGAATATCGTGCACCGGCGCGAACCCCCTGCAAGCAGCCAAACTCCACTATTCTGTCGTAGTCCGCTGCGCTTGTCGTGGGGTTATTTCTCGTCACGCTGGCGACCTCGTCCGGACGATCAGGGCCGTGCCCGCTCTGGTCGTGCCCCGTGCGGGCGCCGGCCGTAGGTGAATGCCGGGGAAATTCAGCACGACTGGGACGGCCACCCAGCGTTGAGCATGGCGTGAAGAACGTCCCGAGTCTCATTGAACGTTATTGATCGTCCGGATATTGTGCGAGATGCCCGCGATCACCCCCAGGAAGTAAGGTGCCATGAGACGGCGGCTACGGCAGGTCTTCATCATCGGACTCACCCTCTCGCTCCTCGGCATCGGCGTCCCCGCGTGGTCCGAGGACGACGACAGAAGCTGCAACGACCTGATGGCCGCCGACACCCCGGCGTACGTCGTGTGCACCTGGATGGCCACCCCAGAGGAGGCCCTGGGCATCGCCCAGTTCTGGCTCGACAACGACGGCCAGAACATGGTCGACGCGGAGCCGCTGCCCCCGATCACGATCGACTGCAGCGAGCCCGGCAACGAGTGCCCGACCGACTCCGAGGGCGACGGCCAACTGCGCGGTGACGGCGACCCTGACGTCCCGGGCGCCGAGGACGGCGGCACCCCCGAGTGCCAGAACGGCGAGCAGTGCTACGTCGACCCGAGCACGATCAGCGCCGCCGAGAAGGCCTCCGCCCAGGAGACCCCGGCAGGCAAGGCCGCGCAGGCCGTCGCCCAGACCACCATGCGCGTCTGGATCGAGACCGAGCTGGCCGACGACTACAAGGCCGGCAAGCTCGCCGAGGCCGCCAAGAAGGTCGCCGCGCTGGCCGCCACGCAGCCCGGGGTCGTGGGCGTCAGGTTCACCTCGCAGCTCGGCTACAACCAGACCTTCACGACGGCCGAGGAGCTGGACAAGTTCGTCAGCGAGGCCGCGACCGCGCTGCGGACGCTGCTGCCGGGCAAGAAGCTGTCGGCGCACACGGTGGTGCCGGTGTTCGGCTGCGGGGCGAACGACACCTGCAAGGCCGAGATGACCAAGAAGTACCCGCTGCTCGACCCCGAGCGCATCGGCACCTGGCTGAACAAGGGCTACATCGACCAGCTCGCCCTCGACAGCGCCCACCTGGCCACCGGGTACGCCACCTGGAAGATCGACGCCACCGAGGCCCAGCGCAACCAGTGGATCCAGGTCCGCGCCCGCGCCTGGGACGCCTACGCGCAGATCTCCGCCGAGGACGCCTCCTTCGCCTCCGTCGGGTCCTCCCAGCTCACGGAGGAGCAGGCCACCAAGGCGATCAGCGAGCGCATCGCCGCCCCGCTCCAGGACGACGCCGCCGAGACGGTCACCGTGTGGAGCCGGTGGCAGGACAACCAGGGCCAGGTCAGCCGCGTGTACGGGGAGAAGTGGGGCTCCAGCGTCACCTGGGACCAGCTCAAGAAGCTCGGCTCCATCCGGCCCAGGCTCGCCACCGTGTACGACCCGGCCCGTCCCGAGGTGGACATGGCCACGGACCTGAAGAACCTCTCCGAGGTGTTCGGCCAGGTGTACCTGCACACCTCCTGACGCCGCTCCTCCCACGGCCGGGTACCGCCTCTCTCCGGGCGGTACCCGGCCTTTCTTCCGTACGGGCGCTCGGAAGGGTTCTGGAGCGCCGAGGGCGTGGCTCCGGCGTTACGGTCCCGTTACCGGGCGGTGCGGCCGTTGCCGCCGAGGGCGCCGCGTGAGAGTTTCGAACCCGCCAGGGATGGCCGTTCGGTGATCGACCCGTCACCGAACGTGACCGTCACGGGTCGCGCAATCTCACGAAAGGGGTTCACCATGACCGCGAACTTCGCCGAGCTGCCGGCGCCGGAGTCGGTACGGCTGATCGACTTCGAGGAGGCACGGGTCGTCCCGGGCATCGTGCCCGACTCGTTCATCCTGGTCGTCAGCGGCACCAAGCCGTACCTCAACATGACGGTGAGGCTGTCGCCGCTGGTCTACGTCACGCAGCCGGAGTACTGGGGCATCGAGGTCGTCGGCGCGCTGCCCGGCGTGGGGCTTCCGGCGACGGCACCGTACACGGTGGCGCTGCCGCTCGACGGCGTCCTCGGCACCAAGGGGATCGAGGTCGTCGGGGCCACCCGCCGCAAGACCTTCGACGTCCCGTAGGCGGGGCCCTTCGATCGGATGCTCATCATGGGTGAATTAAACCCCTGATGGGGGAGATTTCGGTATCTTGCGTAGTTTGAGATGACCGAAACCCGCGACAGAAGGGAACGGCACGTGTCCGACGATGCCGGCCTTCAGGCGCTCCGCGAGGCGGCGCGCCTATCTCCGGACAACTTCCCCCTCCGCCAGCACCTCGCCGGACTGCTCCTGGCCAAGGGCTACCTCGCCGACGCCGAGGCCGAATTCCGCGCCGCGCTCGTTCTCGCGCCCAAGCACCCGGACATCACGGCCGGGCTGGCGGAGACGTTCGTTCGGCAGAGCGCGTTCGGCGCCGCGCTGGCCGCGCTCGAACCGCTGCTGGCCGAGCCCGGCTACCCGCCCAGGTTCGGCGTGCTGGCCGCGCGGGCGCTGCTCGGAGAGGGCGATACGGGACGGGCGGGCTACCGCTACCACGAGGCGGTCTCCCGGGATCCGTCCGTGGCGGACGCGGAACTGGCCGCCCGCCTGGCCCCGGCCCGCCCGCCGCGCCGCCCCGGCCCGCC